>DATLUK010000051.1:0-11179 GCA_035533195.1 Acidimicrobiales bacterium
TGCCTTGCTTGTCCCGGTACATGGCCTGATCGGCCCGGTGCACGAGGTCCGCAACCCTCTCCCCGGCCTCGGCGTTGGCCACTCCGATGCTGGGGCGCAGGCCCAGCTCGCCCCAGGGCCCGGCGACCAGGCCCCTGCGGATGCGCGCCACGAGCTCGGATTCAGCCTTGGCATCGAGACGGTCGGTCACGATCAGGAACTCGTCACCGCCGATCCGCCCGACGAAGTCCCCGGGGCGCACGACGGAGCGCAGGTACCCGGCGAAGGCGACCAGCACCTCGTCCCCACGTTGGTGGCCGAGGGTGTCGTTGATGGCCTTGAAGCCGTCGAGATCGCAGTACACGACGCTCGAGCCCGTCCCGTGGGCGAGCCTGGCGTCCAGGACCTCGAGAATTGCCGCCCGGTTCGGCAGCCCGGTCAGGTGGTCCTCGGTTGCTTGGCGCCGGAGCTCGGACTCGGTGCGGTGGCGGTCGGTGACGTCCTCCAGCACGGCAAAGATCGTGCTCGTGCGCCCCGGTAGGCCGCTGGCCGTCAACGCCGCCTGGACCCTCCGATGGGTGGGATCGGCGCGGCGTTGGGCCCAACGAGCCGGTATCTCGAAACTGACGGTGCGCGAGCCCGGCCCCCTGCCCAACTCGCGCAGCGCGGCGACCAGGTCTTCGCGGCCCGAGGAGGTGGCCAGATCCACCAGCTGGCGCCCCTTCAGCCGGGAGGGCTCGGCCCCGATCAGCTCGGCGGTGGACCGGTTGGCGAAGCGGATCCGGCCGAATGGGTCGAGCACGGCCAGGGCCGCGGGCACAGCCTCGGCCACCGACTCAGCCATGGCTGCGGCCAGCTCCAGGCCCTCGGGCAGGGATTCCCCCCCCGGGGCCGGCACCTCCCTGGTGTGCACGACCAGGCCGTGGAGCACGGGATCGTCGATGCGGTTGCACACCGTGACCTCAAACTGCCCGTAGCTGTCGTCCGGGCGACGTAGCCGGACGGTCCAGCGGCCCTCCCAGCCCGGTTCGGCCCCGGTCATGGCCAGGCCCAGCTCCAATGCCTTGGGCAGGTCGTCGGGATGGAGATAGTCGAACACCGACCCATCGACTCTGGGCTCGGGGTGACCGAGCAGGCCGCCAGGCGGAGCCAGTCGCGCCCTGACAGTGCCGTCCGGGTCCACCAGCTCCACCGCCTCCCGGAGGAAGGGTGTGAGGTGTTGCCAGAGATGGCCGTTGGGCAGCTCCCCGCCGGCGCCGATGTCGGCGCCCCCGGTCAAATCTTCTTCCGGAGTCTTCATCCGACCGGCCCTTCAGGCCCGGGGTGCCACGACGCGGACGCCGGCTCCGGCCGCGGCCAGGGGTCCGGGGCGGCCGAGGTGGTAGCCCTGCCCGTGCTGGACGCCCAGGCGCACCAAGGCGTCGAGCTCCGAGGCCGTCTCGATCCCCTCGGCCACGACGGTCGCCCCTATCTCCTCACCGAAGCTGACCAGGGAGGCAGCCAACACCCGCCGGGCCGGATCCCGGTCCACGTCCCGGGTCAGGTCGATGTCCAGCTTGATGACGTTCGGGCGCAGGCGCAGGATGTGCCTGAGGCTGGCGTAGCCCGACCCGGCATCGTCCACCGCCACCCGCATGCCGAGGCCGCGCTGGCCCCGCAGGGCTTCGCCCAGACGGTCGTAGTCCGGCACCGCTGCGTGCTCGGTCAGCTCGAGGACGAACCGCTCGGCCCCGGTGGTGAGGATCTCGGCCAGCTGAGGGTCAAGAGCAGTCGTTGGAGAAGCGTTGACGGACATGTACATGCCCCGGGGCAGGCAGGGGGCCTGGGCCACGGCGGCGCGGATGGCCAGGAGCTCCAGTTCCGTGCCGAGGCCTACCGCCGCGGCCTCCCCGAACCACCAGTCCGGTCCCCGGTCCGAGCCCGGGAATCGGGCCAGGGCCTCGACGCCCACCATGGCTCCCGTGGACAACTCGACGATGGGTTGGAAGACCATGATCATGGCCGCGCTGTCCAGAACCGCGGCCACCCGTCGGACCCGCTCGGCCTGCTCGGTGGCCAGGCGGCGCTCGGCTTCGGAGCGTTCGGTCAGCTCGGCCTGCAGGGCGGAGTTGTGGTGCTGGAGGGCGACGTGCATGGCCCGGGTCTCGAGGAGGTTCCTCACCCGCAGCACGGCCTCGGTCCGATCGAAGGGCTTGGTGAGGAAGTCCTTGGCCCCGGCCGCCAGCGCGGCCCGCTTGGCCTCATCAGTGGCGTCGGCGGTGAGCACCAGCACCGGGACGAAGCTCTGCGCCGGGACAACCTGGCCTAAGGCGTCGAGCACGGCCAGGCCGTCGAGGTGGGGCATGTGCATGTCCAGGAGGATCAGGTCCGGCTGGATGGCCAGGTACTGCTCGACGGCCAGGCGGGAGTCGGTGATACCCACGATCCGTCCGACCCCCTCCTGGTGCAGGAGGCGCTCCAGGAGGGCGACGTTGGCCCGCTGGTCGTCGATCACGAGAACGCTGAAGCCGGCCAGGTCCCGAGCCGGCGCCCGGGGAGTTCCGATCCGGGGTTCGTCTCCGACGGTCTGATCCTCCAAGATCCGGCTCCCCGAGATCTGGCTGTTCCCCACGGTTAGTGTTATCGGCAGGGAGGGGGTCGCCCTTGAGGCGGGGCTCCCGTCGGGGTTGCTCCGCATTCAGGTCCGGCCCCGCTCGTGCCGATACCCAAGCCACGGCCGGGTCCGGGACCAGGCGATGTCCGGCCCGGGTCCCAGCTGATAGGAGCGTCCACGACGGTGCGGTTCAAGAGTTGGAGGGCCCCCCTGCGGGGCCTGTCGATCGGGGTGCTGGCGACCGTCCTGGCCATGACCGTGGCCCTGTCCCTGAGCGTGCGCTCCGTCGTGGCCGACCAGCAGCGCCGGCTCCTCAACGAGCGGGCCGCCGAGGCCGGCCTGGTGGTGGGCAGCCTGTTCCAAGGTGTTGCCTCCGACCTGCCGACCCTGGCCACCGCTGCGCCCCTGCCCGGCTCGACGGTCCGTTTCAGCGCTGCGGCCCGGTCCGACCTCGGGGTGGTGGGTGGCATCGGGGCCCTGCGCCAAGCCGGTGGGACCTTCTCCGTGCTGGCCGGCGTCGGCGCCGCCCCCGGTCCCGGAGCCTCGGTGAGCGCCGGACAGGCGGCCCTGGCCCGGCGGGCCCTGGGCGCCAAGGGTCTCGTGGAGGCCACGGTCGCCACCCGCCAGGGGCCCCGGCTCAGCTTCTCCCTGGCGTCGGGTAACGGCGTGGTCCTCTACGAAGACCTCGCCTTCGACCCAGCCACGCCCGTGAACCTCGGCAGCAGCGGACCCTTCAGCGAGCTCGACGGCACCCTGTACGCGTCGACCCGCCCGGATCCGACCGCCGTCGTGCTGACCACGACGCGTGGGCGGTTGTCCGGACCCGTCTCCCGCCAGGTGGTCGACATGGGGACGATGAAGTGGCTGCTGGTGGCAGAGAGCAAGGGACCCCTGATCGGATCCTTTGCCGCCAAGGCCCCCTGGGGCGTGCTCGGTGTCGGGCTGCTGGGGGCCCTGCTCGTGACTCTCCTGGTCGAGATCCTCGGCCGGCGCCGGACCTATGCCCTGGACCTGGTGGCGGAGCGGACCTCTGCCTTGGAGGAGTCACTCGAGGAACAGGCCCGCCTCGAGCGGGCCGAGCACGAAGCCCGGGAGGCCGCCGAGGCCGCCAACCGGGCCAAGACCGAGTTCCTCTCGCGCATGAGCCATGAGCTGCGCACCCCCCTCAACGCCGTGCTCGGCTTCGGCCAGCTCCTGGAGACAGAAGACCTGACCGATGAGCAGAGGGACTCGGTGAGCCACATCCTCAAGGGGGGCCGCCACCTGCTCGGCCTGATCGATGAGGTCCTCGACATCTCCCGGATCGAGACCGGGAACTTGGCGCTGTCCCCCGAGCCGGTCCAGGTGGGCGAGGTGGTGGCTGATGCCCTGGCCCTCATGGGCCCGCTGGCCCAGGAAGGCCGCATACGGATCGTGTCCGAGCTGGGCGCGGCGGGCTACTCCCACGTCCGGGCCGACCGTCGGCGCCTCAAGCAGGTGCTGCTCAACCTCCTCAGCAACGCCATCAAGTACAACCGGGAGGGTGGATCCGTCACCGTCACTTGCAACCCGGACGGGGACGCCTGGTTCACCATCACTGTGGCCGACACCGGTCCGGGCATCCGCGCCGAGGACCTCGAGAGGCTGTTCGTGGCCTTCGACCGCCTCGGGGCCGAGCAGACCGATGTACAGGGAACCGGGGTCGGCCTGGCCCTGTCGCGCCGTCTCATGGAGGCCATGGGGGGAGCCATCGAGGTCGAGTCCAGCCTCGGGCAGGGAAGCCGGTTCCTCCTCCGGTTGCCGATGGTGGAAGGGCCCCTCGAGCAGTACGACAGGCTCGACGGCGGAGCGACGGAGCGGAGCCGGGCCCCGGGGGACGCCTCAGCGACGCGGCACAAGATCCTCTATATAGAGGACAATCTCTCGAACCTGCGTCTCGTGGAGCGGGTGCTGGCCAGGCGGGGCGATGTGGAGGTGATCGCCGCCATGCAAGGTCGGATGGGCCTGTCTCTGGCCCGCGAGCACCAGCCGGCCGCCATCTTGTTGGACCTGCACCTTCCCGACCTCGGGGGCGAGGAGGTCCTCCGCCTGATCCGTGAGGACCCGGTGACCGAGGGCATACCGGTGATAGTCCTGAGTGCCGATGCGACCCACGGACAGGCCGGCCGCCTCCTGGCCGAGGGCGCCGATGCCTACCTGACCAAGCCGCTCGACGTGGCCCAGCTCCTCGAAGTGCTCACCGAGAAGATCGACCCGCCGGCCGTGGCGGTCGGCGCCACACCGCCGATAGGCGAGCCGGCTTGAGCTGGACGGCGCGCTACTCGGCCGACGTTGGCGTCACCTAGGCCTTGCCGGCCTGGCGCTGTGCCGCCGCCATATCCGCCGCCTTCGGGGTTCGCACCGGGGGGGTTCGCTTGGACAGAAAGGACAGCGGCTCGGCTGGCACCGGGGGCTGTCTTTTTCGCTCCGCCGGTGGCGTCGGCCGTCTTGGCGGGCCCGGCTGTCTTGCGGGGCCCGGGCTTGGGCGCGCCGGCCGCCTTCCGGGCCCGCACCGACGTGCGCACATCTGCCTTGCCGTTGCCGGTTCAGACCCCCGGCAAGCCTGCCGCTGTGTCCTTGTCGGTATCCCCGGTGACCGTCAACGCTCGAAGCGAACCCTGGGCACCGGCTGACCACGGCGGATGATGGTGCTCGTCCGAGCCAGGGGACGTGACTCGGCTGGAGGATATGCTCGACCCATCCAGAGACTGTTGGCGGCTTCTGGGCTAGAAGCAGGCCACCTCGCCAGCTCGGGATGGCAACAACACGCGGCGCGAAAGGTGGCTCTGGATGGCAGCTATCGGACGAGGCCGGCAATGGCTACAGCGCCGTGGCGCCAATTTGGCTGGACCGGTCGAGCCAGCGCATCTGGACCAGAGTCCGCCGGGGCGTCTCATCACCAGAACGGCATCGAGCCCGGCGGTCGTCACACGCGACCCCGTCCGGGCGCTCAACTTCTTCCGGCTGCCCCCGGGGTCGCCTCGATCCTCAGGCGATCAGGGTCCATCTGGTGGTGATCCCATTGAGTCGATCAACTGGTACCACACCATCGAACTGCCCGACGGCCGGGTTACCAACGGCCAGTTTGATCACCGTGAGCTCGTCCAGCATTACGGCCTTCCCGAGGATCTGTCCGGTAAGCGGGCCTTGGATGTTGCCACCTTCGACGGCTTCTGGGCCTTCCGACTTGAACGCCTGGGTGCCGATGAAGTGACGGCCGTGGACCTAGCCGCTATATCTCAGGTCGATCTGCCCTGGGGTGCGGAACGGCAACGGATCCGCGAAGGAGTCGATGTCCGCATGGGCGCGGGCTTTGAGGTGGCCAAACAGGCGCTGGGGTCGAAGGTCACCAAGGCGTTCTGCAGTGTCTACGACCTTCGCCCCGAAGTGCTGGGCCAGTTCGACTTTGTGCACGTGGCCGACCTGCTCTTGCACCTTCGCTCACCCATGGAAGCCTTGGTGGCCATCCGGTCGGTGACCGATGGACAGCTGCTGTTGAGCGACGTATTCCATCCTGGCCTGACTTCTATTGACAGCCACCTGGTCCAGTACCTGGGCGGATGGGAGGACTGCACCTGGTGGTTGCCTTCACTGAGCACCTTGATGCAGACGGTGGCTGATGCCGGGTTCCGAAACGTTCGCCTACACACGACCTACAACCTGGCCCGACGGGAGGACACCGTCGGCCTGTGGAGAGCGGTCATATCGGCGGACAGTTGAGCAACCTCGCCACCGAGAAAGAGGCCGCCAACTACACACAAGGAGTCAACCACCGCCCTAGCTGGGATCCTGGCCGCCATTTGCCTCAGTATGGTCACCTGGGCACGCTCTGGTGACTCTGCCTGTTCCGCCGTCTCCTGGAGTCGGACTAACTCGGCCCTCGCCGGGGTGATCTCGGCCTCGAGGTGCACCCGGTGAGGAGCGGCAATCACCTCCAAGTGGTCTCTGTCCCCGGCCAGCTCCGGGCCGCCCGGCTCGGCCGGTGGTGATGCCAGGCCTGCCCGACCAGGAAGCGGGCCCGATCGGCAGCCTGGCTGGCCGAACACAGCGCCACCTCTTTGATCCTGACCACCTCGGCCACTTGGGCCAGGGCCACCGGATCGGCCCAGCGACCCTGTCCCCAAGCGATCCGCTCCCTGACCGCCTCCAGGTCCTCCAGACGGAGGTCGGCATGGAGACGGGCGCAGCCAGCCGGCTGAGCACCGTGACGGCACCTGCGCGGTCCTGGCCGGAGCCAGCGAGGTCGATGAAGCCGCCGCCGCCCGGCGCCAACTCGCCGCGTGCGAAGCTCGTCTGGCCAAGTGCCGCTCCGCCCCGCCCTCGAGGGCGACGCCGAGCCTGCGGTGATCGCCGGCTGGACCCGGGACGTGGAAAGATACGCGGGGCCGCCCAGCGCACCCTTGCCGAGGCGACCCATGCGGCTCTCACCCCTGAGGAGATCAAGACCCTTGCCGGTGATGCGCGCCGGGTCGTATGCAAGCTCACTGCAGGCGACCCGACGATCCAGGCGGAACTGAACCAGTCCCTTTGAGTGCGGGCGACCTACCTACTCGAGGCCGATTAGGTCGACTTGGTTGCCCGGCCTGTCACGTGGGCCCGAGGCCGTCCGTAAGCGGCTGGGCGCCTCCATGACTCGCAAGGGGGCACGATGTGTGTGGTCTACATCACCATTGCCGTGGTTGGTGGCTGGATCGTTCGGGCCACCGCCGCGCCCTTGCACAAGTCCGACCTATCGCAGACCACCGGGTGAGAAGGCCCGCTACCGACCACGAACCACTGACGGCCCCGGCTGGTCCCTCAGGATTCATTCCGAGACGGCGGCGGGTCCAGGTCGGACGCAAACAGCCCCCCAAAGATCACGTCCTTGGCCACTTCGGCCAATCGAAGGTTGCGGCTACGGGCGTAGCCCCGCAACCGGGCGAAGGCCTCTTCCATGTTGAGGCCCGCACGCTCGGCGACCATTCCCTTGGCCTGCTCGATGATGACCCGGCTGTTGAGGGCGTGGTCCAGCTGCTCGTTGACGGTCTGAGCCTCGAGGGCGGCGCGGTGCTGGAGAATGGCGATCGTGGCGGCATCGGCCAGCGCCTGGGCCACCTCGATGTCATCCCGGGGCATCTCCCCGGCCCCCACGTTGAACAGGTTGAGGGCGCCGATGACGGTGCCGCGCAGCCGCATGGGCAAGGCGTGCGCCGAGTGGAACCCGGCGGCCAGGGCCTCGACCGAAAAGCGGGGCCAGCGCCCGTTGACGGTGGCCAGATCCTGGTTCACCACCGGGGCCGCCGTCCGGTAGCAGTCCAGGCAGGGACCTTCCTGGGACTGTAACTCGAACAGTTCCAGGAAGCGCATGATCAGCTGAACACAAAGCTCGCTTTTCGAGCGGTGCTCCAGCTGGACGCGTCCGGCACTCGCCTGTACCTCAAGGCGCCTTATAGCCGACGGCCACGGCGGCTTCCCCGTGGAACAGCCCAAACTGATGACCGATGAGCGCCGCAGTGTCTATTAGCGTGTGCCGAGATGGCGGGAGGCCAGGGCCGATAGTTCTTGTAATTCGCAAGTATAGCAGGAGGTGCTGCGTGCGTGTCGGATCGTCGGTCCCCCAATTGCGGCGGTCATCACTCTACGGTTTGAGCGTCGCCGGCACTCGGTCGGTGAAAAGGAGGACGATCCATGAGCCACACAACCCGCAGGTCCGCCCTGGAAGCAGCGGGGCTGTTGCACCCTCGCCCCGAGGCGGTGAGCGCCGAGGTCTTCGTCGGGGCCAACCCGTTCTTCTTCTCCTTGGACAAGGTGCAGGTGAAATACGAAATGCTCCGGGCTCACGCCGTGGACGGCCTTGGGGTCGCGGCCACCGCCGCCGCGCATGGCTACTCCCGGGCCGGCTTCTACCTCGTGCAGGGCGGCTTCGAGAACAACGGGATGCGTGGGCTTCTCGACGAGCGTCCCGGACGACGGGGCCCGCTCAAGCTGAGCTCGGACATCGTGGCGTTCTTGCGCCAGGCTCCGGCTACGGCCTCGGGAGCGGTGTTGGCCGGCGAGGTCGAGGAGCGCTTCGGGGTCAGCCTGCACCGGCGCACGATCGAACGGGCCCGGCAGCGGTGAAGCGGCGCTTCTGGCCTGTCGCCGAGGCCGCCCAGGTCGACTACGAGACCCTCCGAGAGGGCGCCCTATCGGGCATCGTGGTTTTGGGACCGGCGGCCGGGCGCTTCGAGCGCGCCGGTCTGGCTGGCCTGATCGACCGACCCTCGGCGCCGCCGGTGTTCGGGGCCGTGTTGGTGGGTGCCGAGCGTCCTGCGTGGAGTCCCTATGCCGATCCCCGCACCCAGGCGCTGGTCGAGACCTACCAGCTCCTGATCGCCACGGCAGTGATCCCCGGCGTCGAGGCCGTCTCGTGATCACCCGGGGCGGGTCGGGAACCGAACAGGCCGCCAACCGGGTGGCCATCTACGCCCGGGTCTCGAGCGACGCCCAGGCAGCCAAGCGCACCATCGAGTCCCAGCTCGACGCTCTGCGATCGCATCTGGCCGGCATCGGTGCCGAGGTGGTGGCCACCTACGTGGACGACGGCTACTCCGGGGCGCGCCTCGACCGCCCCGGCCTGGACGCCCTCCGAGATGCCGCCGACGCCGGGATCTTCGAAGAGGCCTGGTGCCTGTCGCCCGATCGGTTGGCCCGCTCGTTCCCCTACCAGGTGCTGATCCTCGACGAGCTGGCCCGCCTGGGGGTGACGGTGCGCTTCACCGACTCGCCGCCTATCGAGGACGATCCCCAGGCCCGGCTGTTGGTCCAGATGCAGGGGGTGATCGCCGAGTACGAACGGGCCAAGCTGACCGAGCGGGCCCGGCGGGGCAAGCTGTATCGGGTCCGCGCCGGGGAGGCCGTCTTCGGCCGGGTTCCCTACGGTTACCGGCGCATCCCCAGGGGACCGGCCGGCCCGGCTCACCTGGAGGTCTACGAGCCCGAGGCGGCGGTGGTCCGGCGGATCTTCGAGGAGTACATCGGGGGAGCATCCCTGCGCCGGATTGTGCGAGGCCTGCACGACGACGGGGTGAGAAGCGCCACGGGTCTGGCCATGTGGTCGCCCACTACTCTGGCCGGCCTGCTGCGCAACCCCACCTTCATGGGCAAGGCCTCCTGGTATCGCACTGTGCACCAGAGCCCTCCCGGAGGCGGTCCCACCAAGCGCCGGGCCCGCGCCCGGGAGGACTGGGTGGAGGTGGCGGTGCCCGCTATCGTGAGCGAGGACGCCTTCGCCGCCGCCCAGGCGGCGCGGGCGAACCATTCCTCCTTCTCGCCCCGCCGGGCCGAGCCCGGGCAGTTCTTGCTCCGTTGCCTGGTGATCTGTGGCGCGTGCGGGGTGAGCACGCGGACTCAGAAGATGGCCTCGATCACCGGCACGGTGAGCCGCTACTACAGCTGCTCGCATCACGACGTGGTGATTGCCGGAGGGCCCGAGCGCGTATGCAAGGAACGACGTATCCGTGCCGAGGCGCTCGATGAGTTCGTCTACGACAAGATCCGCGATGTGCTGCTGCGACCCGAGGTCCTACTCGCCGGCGAGGAGGCGTTGGGCGGACGGCGAGTGAAACCCGACGAGCTGCTTGACACTCAACGGGATCGCATCACCAAGCGCCTCGAGCAAGCCGAGGCGGAGCGACGGCGACTGGCGGATCTGTATCAGGCCGGACTCCTCGACACCGATGAGCTACGACGTCGCGGCTCTGGGCTGGTCGCGCGCAGGGCCGACCTCGAGGCGGAGCGGGACGAGCTGAGCCTGCGTCACCGGGAGCTCGCCGGCCAGAACCGGCTCCGTCAACGCCTAGGGAACTTCGCCGCTCAGGCGGCTGACGGAATGGACGCCCTCGACTTCGATGGCCGCCAGCGCCTCATGCGCCTAGTGATCGAACAGGTTCGGGTGACCGGCTGGCAAGTCGAGATCCGTCTTCGGATACCTCTTGGTGGCGACCCCGGAGACGGCCGAGAAGGGCGAGGCGGCACCGCCGATCCTCCTTCTGCAACGGGCATATCTGCACCGCGACGCCGGCCCGGACGGCAGGTGTCTAGCGAACTGGCTTTGCGTTCAGCTGATCATGGTCTCACTGGAGGAGGCCATCACCTTCAGGTCTCCGTCCGGGGCGACCAGCATGATCCCAGCGGCATCGACCTCGAGCACCTCCACGCAGCGATCGGTGAGCAGCGTCAGGACCTCCACGACGTCAAAGTCGGCCACCAGGGTGTCGGCCAACTCCACGAAGGTACGGGCTAGCAACGCTTCTCTAGGCATTGGATCTCCAGTCGCCATGGACTCGGCCAGGGGCGTCCGAAGGCCGGAGCCATAACGCGGGGTCAATTGTATCCCTTGGGCACTGCCCTGGGGCCGGCCCTCCTCCTCACCGCCGGCACCCGGTGTGCTCTCAGGGCACTGGGTCCTTCTCTCCACTTCGGTCGTCGAAGCGCAGTCTTCTGGCCACCACGTCCTCGGCTACTTGAGCCAGGGGCCGGTCGTGGCCGAAGGCGTAGGCCCGCAGGCGGATGAGGGCCTGGGCCACACCCACTTCCAGCTGGACCGCGACCATGCCCGAGGCCTGGTGC
>DATLUK010000052.1:0-2537 GCA_035533195.1 Acidimicrobiales bacterium
CTGTCCCCAGGCCGGCGGGTCTACGGCGTCAGGGACTCCAAGATGCTGAGCGAGCTGCGCCGGGAGGAGCTCTTCGACCGGTTGGCCGGCTGGTGCCTGGCCTGGGCCGTGGGCCACGCCAGCCCGGAGGAGTGCGACCGCCTGGGTATGTCGGCCGCCCAGCGCCTGGCTGCCTCTCGGGCCATCGATGGGCTGGGTATGAAACCCGACCAGGTCCTCATCGATGGCAATTGGGACTTCGTCGGCCCCAACACCTCCACCCGCATCGTCAAAGGCGACGTCACCTGCCTGTCCATCGCCACTGCATCCATCCTGGCCAAGGTCTCCCGGGACCGAATCATGAGGGCTGAGGCCCCGCACTTCCCGGCCTATTCGTTCGAGTCGAACAAGGGCTACCCCTGTTCCCGCCACGAGGCGGCGCTGCAGGCCTGGGGCCCGACCTCCATCCACCGCCGCGGTTGGGCCTTCATGGACCGATTGGTCTGGTGGCGCCCCCCGGCCCCGCCCGTGCAGGGGGAGCTCTTATGAAGCGAGGTTTCATGGCGCCGTTGGCCCGCATCATGGCTGGTGCCGGCCTCCTCGGCGCGCTCGCTCTGGGGGCGGCCGCCTGCGGGGCCGGGGACAACGGAGGGACAATCCAGACGCCTCCGTCCAGCACCACTACTGCCCCTGCTACCACCATGACCACCGGAGGCTCGTCCACCTCGAGCACGCTGCCCGGAGGCAGCTGATCGCGTGATCGGCGTCGAGAATCCATCCGAGTGACGGCTGTCCGAGCGTGACGCGCCCTTCTGAGTCAGGATGGGGGCGGTGACCAACTTCGATCCATGGGCCGCCATACTCGAGCGCCTGGACGATGCGGCCAAGCTGGTGGGCCTCGACACTGACATTCTCCGCATTCTGCGTACCCCGCGCCGCGTTCTGGAAGTGGCCGTACCCGTGCGCATGGACAGTGGTCAGGTGGAGGTCTTCACTGGCTGGCGGATCCATCACAACACCACGCGCGGGCCGGCCAAGGGTGGTCTTCGCTTCCATCCGCAGCTGGACGCCCGTGAGGTGGCGGCCCTGGCTGCCGGTATGACCTTCAAGACGGCGGTGGCCAATCTGCCCTTCGGCGGAGCCAAGGGGGGAGTGCGCTGTGACCCGACCCAGCTCTCCTCGACGGAGTTGGAGAAGGTGACCCGCCGCTACGCCCTGGAGATCATGCCCCTGTTGGGTGAGGACCGCGATGTTCCGGCGCCAGACGTCAACACCGATGGCCGGGTCATGGCCTGGTTGATGGACACCATCTCCACCGTGGCCGGGATGTCCGAACCCGGCTCGGTCACCGGTAAGCCGTTGTCGATCGGGGGGACCCTCGGTCACACCGGGGCCACCGCCGCCGGGGTGGTGGTCTGCGTCCGGGCCGTGTTCCGGGAGACCGATATCGGCATAGCCGGAGCGCGAGCCGTCATCCAGGGCTTTGGCAAGGTCGGCGGCCCGCTGGCCTTCCTACTCTCCTCGGCCGGTATGCGGGTCGTAGCCATCAGTGACATCGGGGGCGCCGTGTACAACCCGGCCGGTCTCGACGTGGCCGCTCTCGCTGATCATGTGCGCAGCCACCGCACGGTGGCCGGGTTTGACCGGGCTGACGCGCTGGCCGCCGATGACCTGTGGGAGATCGACTGTGAGTTGGCTGTCCCCGCCGCTCTGGAAGGGGCCATAGACGACCACGTGGCCGCCCGCCTGGGGGCCAAGGTGGTGGTCGAGGCGGCCAATGGGCCGACCACCCTGACCGCCGATCCCATCCTGGAGCGGCGCGACGTAGTGGTCGTACCCGACATCCTGGCCAACGGCGGAGGGGTGACGGCGTCGTACTTCGAGTGGGCCCAGAACCGCCAGGGCTACGCCTGGGACGAGCACACCGTGGCCGACCGCCTGCGCGCCGGGATGGACCGAGCCTTTGCTGAGGTGTGGGCCAAGGCCGAGACTCTGGGGGTGGGCATGCGACGGGCGGCCTTCGCTATCGGAGTCGAGAGGGTGGCCGAGGCCATCGAGGCCCGGGGCCTATTCCCCTAGCGCCCCCATTGGCTTGGGGGTCAGCGCGCCGGCCGTCAGCCGCCGGCAGTGTCAGCCGACCCCGTCGCGCGGCGCGGCCCGGTGCTGACGTAGCCGGACCGGTAGTGCACCAGGGGCCGCTCGACCGGTCCGAGCTCCACCGAGTCGATACGGCCGTGCACCAGAAGGGACCAGCCCACCTCGCTGTGGTTCACCAGCGTGCAGGTGGCCCGGGTCTCGACGCCGGCCAGCACCGGACCGGCCTCGGCTTCGGTGATGGAAAGGCCACGGAAGGGATCATCGGGGTAGCGCCCGGCCATCTGGTCGGACAGCCGGACGTCGTTGGCGCCCAGCACATGGACGACGAATCGACCGCTCGCCTCTATCGCCTCCCACATATCACTGAGCGGGCCGACCAGACCGAGGATCAGGGCCGGATCGCCTTCCCCGACCATGAGCGAGGAGACGGTCAGGCCCACCGCCCGCCGGTCGGGGGCCCA
>DATLUK010000053.1:0-2029 GCA_035533195.1 Acidimicrobiales bacterium
TGGGCCTGACCCGGTTTGACGGACATCCACCAAGTGGGGCGAAGCCCCCGAAAGGATGTCCATCATGGAGACCATGGCAAGGAAGAAGCCACGGACCCGTCGTGCGTTCAGCCCCGAGTTCAAGGCCGAGATCGTCCAGGCCTGTAGACGCGGGGACAGGTCGATCGGCCAGGTGGCCAAGGACTTCGACCTGACCGAGACGGCGGTGAGGGCGTGGTTCAAGCAGGCCGAGATCGACGAGGGTCGCCAAGACGGCCTGACCACCGCCGAGCGGGAGGAGCTCTCGCGGCTCCGGCGGGAGAACCGCCGACTGGCTGAGGACGTGGAGATACTCAAGCGGGCAACAGCTTTTTTCGCGAAGGAGACGCGATGAGGGTCCATCCCTTCATCGAGGCGGAGAAGCTGGCAGGTCACGGCGTCAAGCGCGCCTGTGAGCTGATGGACGTCTCCCGTGCCGCCTTCTATGTCCGAGTCGCAGGAAAGCCCTCCAGGAGGGTCCTGACCGATGCCGAGCTGACCGAGAGGATCATCGCCATCCACACCACCTCCAAAGGAACCTACGGCTCGCCCCGGGTGCATGCCGAGCTGGCCCGGGAGGGGTTCCACATCGGCAAGAAGCGGGTAGCCCGTCTGATGTGCCGGGCGGGCCTGGAGGGCCGGTGCAAGCGGGCCTGGCGCAAGACGACCATCCCGGACCCCGAGGCGGAGCGGGCCAGGGACCTGATCCAGCGCCACTTCGGGCCCTGCGCCGAGGTCGACCGGCGCTACGTCGGGGACATCACCTACATCTCCACCTGGGAGGGCTGGGCCTATCTGGCCACGGTGATCGACCTGGCTTCTCGCCGGGTCGTCGGCTGGGCCCTGGCCGATCACATGCGAACCGAGTTGGTCACCGACGCCCTCGAGATGGCCTTCGTCCACCGTCGGCCGCCCCCCGGGTTGATCTTCCATTCCGACCGCGGATGTCAATACACCAGTGCCGACTACGGCGCCCTGGCCAGGGACAACGGGGTTCTCCTCTCGGTCGGACTGGCCGGAGAGTGCTGGGACAACGCCGTGGCCGAGTCCTTCTTCGCCACCATCAAGCGGGAGCTGATCGACACCCGGGCCTGGCCGACCAGGACCGGTCTGCGCAGCGCCATCTTCGACTACATCGAGGGCTGGTACAACGTGCGCCGGCTGCACAGCTCGCTCAACTACTGCAGTCCCGCCGAGTGGGAAGCGATCCACCGCAACACCACCGCAGTGGCGGCATAATCAACACAACCAACCTGTCCGTCAAACCGGGTCAACCCCATCTACCTCCTGGATCAACCGCACGTGCTCGACAACCTTTCTGACGGTGGGTCGCTCCGTTGCGTCGAACCAGTAGATCGAGTCGATCTCCTCAATGGACGAGATGGCAACTTGCTCGATCGGCAGTCCTTCGCTGAGCAGGATCAGCCGGTCGACGTCCCAGGCGTCCGGGCCCTCTGGCCCAGGCCAGAAGTGGTATTGCTTCCGCATGAGGGCAGTCTGCCCAACTGCACAGATCTCCTGCCGACTCTTAGAACGCCCCTGCCGCCCGACCGGCGTGCGGGGACAAACGCGGCGCGGAGGGTGTCCGGGGCTCTGAGACAGGCACCCGGAGGCTCACCTCCGCCCGCGGACTGTGAGGCTGCTCAGGCTGAGCGAGCCGCCTGCCCTGGAACAGGGACAATTGATTGGCCGGCCGGCCGGGGGTCGCACCATGCTGTCAGCCATGGGAGACCTGGGGCAGGACACGGCCGTCGAGGCCGTGTCCGAATATGAGGGTGGGGGTCGTTTCACGGCGAAGTTGAACCGGGACTGGGAGATCTGGGGACCCAATGGCGGCTACGTGGCCTCCGTGGCCCTTCGGGCGGCGGGAGCCCTGAGTCCCTTCCGGCGTCCGGCCAGCCTTTCCTGTCACTTCCTCGGCGGGGCCGCCTTCGACCAGGTCGACATCCAGGTAAGCAACCTCCGGGTGGCCAAGACTGCGCTCAGCCAACGGGTGGAGATCACACAGCAT
>DATLUK010000054.1:0-2810 GCA_035533195.1 Acidimicrobiales bacterium
CAGCTGGTGGAGCTAATGGGGGGCCACATAGGGCTGGACAGCGAACCGGGCCGGGGATCCACGTTCTGGTTCACCGCCCCGCTGGCCCCGGCACCGGCTTCGGCCTCCCGATCGGCCGTGGCCCCCGCCCATCTGGCCGGCCTGCGGGTGCTGGTAGTGGACGACAACGCCACCAACCGCGCCGTGCTGGAACAGAGCCTCATATCCTGGGGCATGCGCCCTGTTGTCGTGGAGGGTGGCGCCCAGGCCCTGGCCGCCATTCGGGGCGTCGCCACCGAGGACGCCTTCGCCCTGGCCATCCTGGATTACCACATGCCGGACATGGACGGCCTGGAACTGGCCCGCCGCATCCGCTCCGAGCCGACCCTGGCCCCCGCCCGGCTGGTGTTGCTCACCTCCTCGGGCGCCTGGGGACATGCCCAGGCCGCCTCGGACGTCGACATTGACGGCTTCTTGACCAAGCCCATCCGCCAGTCGGCGCTCTATGACGCCCTGGCCACGGTCATGGGCATGCCCGACGCCCCGGCGGATCGCACGGTGGTGACGGCCCATACCGTGGCCACGGCACGGGGCCGGGCCCGGGCCCACCTGCTCGTCGTGGAGGACAACCCGGTCAACCAGAAGGTGGCCGCCCGCATGCTAGAGCGCCTTGGCTACAGGGTCGACGTGGCCGCCAACGGCGTCGAGGCGGTCGCCGCCGTTGGGCGGGTGGCTTATGCGGCGCTGCTCATGGACTGCCAGATGCCCGAGATGGACGGCTATGAAGCCACGGCGGAGATTCGCCGACGTGAGGCGGGCGGCCCCCGCCTTCCGATCATTGCCATGACCGCCGGTGCCATGGCCGGAGACCGGGAGGCCGCCATGGCGGCCGGCATGGACGACTACGTGACCAAGCCGGTCGACCTCGAGCAGCTCTCCGCCACCCTCGAGCGCTGGGTCGTCCCCGACCCCCCGGCCACCGCCGCCCCGCTGGGGCGCGACGGCTCCGCCCCGATTCTCGATGCGGGCATCCTCGCCGGTCTGCGCCAACTCGAGGAGGACGGCGGGACCGGGGTGATCGACGACGTGGTGGCCACGTTCCTGGCCGACGCCGGCGGGCAAGTGGAGGCCATGCGAAGCGCCGCAGCCCGAGGAGATATGACCGCCCTGGCCCAAGCTGCGCACAGTCTGCGGGGTGCCAGCGCCAGCCTCGCTGCCACCACGCTGGCCGGACTCTGCACCGTGCTGGAGCGACTGGCCAGCACCGGCGACGCCCAGGCAGCCTCCGAGGTCCTGGCCCGCCTCGGAGGAGAGCTGGCGGGGGCCACCACTTCGCTGCGTGATGCATTCCCCGGAGCGTCGAGGGAAGGAGGCGGCTGATGAGCGCCGAGGAGGACCAGATAGCGGGGGAGCAGCGTTGGCGCGACCTGGCGTTGCGGGCATGCCTGCTCGACGGGGTGTTGGACGCCACGGCTGAGATCATGGCGGCGTGTGACGAGCACGGGGTGCTCATGTTCTTCAACCGCGCCGCCCGCCAGCTGGTGGGAGCCGAGCCCGAGCTGGTGGGTCCCGAGGAGCGTCCCCGCCTCTATCGCGTCTACCGACCGGACGGGACCCTCATGGATCCCGACGGGCTGCCCCTCATGCAAGCGCTTCGCGAGCCCCTCATGCGAGCACTTGGCGAGGGGAACGCTGACAACCTCGAAGTGCTGGTCGAAGTACCCAGCGGCGGGCGCCGCCATCTGACCGGGGCGGGCCGAAGGCTGACCCTGGACGACGGCACGGTGACGGGCGCGGTGGTGGTAATGCGCGACGTCACCGACCAGCGTGGGGCCCCGGATCACCTCGACCAGCAGGTATTGCGGGATCCCATCACCGGCCTGGCCAGTCGCCAGCTGCTCCAGGACCACCTGGCCCAGGCCCTCAGCCGGGCCGGGCGCAGCGGAGCGACCACAGCGCTGATAGCCATCGACATCGACGGGTTCCGCCACCTCAACGACACCTTCGGCCACGACGTAGGTGACGCCGTCCTCGTCGAAGTCGGCCACCGCCTCGAGTCGGTGCTGCGCGACTACGACACCATCGCCCGGTCCCACACGGTGGCCCGCCTGGGTGGAGACGAGTTCTTTGTGCTGTGCGAGGACGTCACGGGCGGGCGGGCCGCCCTGGCGATCGTCGCCCGCCTCACTGACTCTATCGCCACCTCCATGGAGCTCGACGGCCAAGCCCTGGCCGTGACTGCCTGCGCCGGCATCGTTTTGCACCAGGGCCACGCCGATGATCCCGAAGAGCTGATCCTCGATGCCGAGATGGCTATGCGCCAGGCCAAGACCCAGGGCCAGGGCGGGCGGGTCTCCTTCTCCGAGGAGATGGGCGCGGCGGCTCGACGCCTCGGCGAGACCGAAGCCAGCCTCCAACGGGCCCTCGATGCCGGTGAGTTCCGCGTCGTCTACCAGCCCAAGATCCTCCTGGCCACCGGCCAGATCACCGGGGTGGAGGCGCTATTGCGCTGGGAGCATCCCGAGCGGGGCACCGTCTCGCCCCTGGAGTTCATTCCCCTGGCCGAGCGCAGTGGGCAGATAGTGCCTATCGGCGCCTGGGTGCTGGAGCAGGCCTGCGCCCAGGCGGCCGCCTGGGCGCAGGCGTTCCCCAGCCGGCCGCCGGTACAGGTCAGCGTCAACGTCTCGGCCCGACAGTTCGACACCGACATCGTGGGGGCGGTGGTGTCCGCCCTCGACACCGCCCGGCTCGGGCCCGGGTTGCTCTGCGTGGAGCTCACCGAGTCCATCGTCATGCGCGACCCCGAAGCGGCCGTGGCCATCCTGGAGGAC
>DATLUK010000055.1:0-4090 GCA_035533195.1 Acidimicrobiales bacterium
GGAGACGGATGGACCACACCGGGATGATGAGACGGAATGCTGTGACCCGCCTGGGGTTCCCGACGTCGACAGGATGTCGGCTTGACCGGCTCAGAACCGCTCGGCCGTTTTTATTACAGAAGTATTACGGAACGAAAATTCTCCATCACAAGACTGCGATGATCAGGTGGCGGCTTCAAGGGGCGGGTGTGTTCATGTTGCATCCCGCGGCTGGCGCCGCTCGGCGTGGCGGAAAGCCCAAAGGCGGAGCGCCCTCAGTGAGCGGCTCAGTCGAGCGACGCTGCGCAGGAAGCTCAGCGAGGTGGTCAAGGTGCTCGAGCAACCGGGGGTTCCCAGCCGGGATCAGAAAAGGGACAGATCGTCCGTTTCGATCCTCCCGCAGGGGACGCCAAGGAGTTGCCATGGGCCCGGCTCGTTGCCCAGATCATCTCCAAGACCAGACCATGAGCCAAAGGTCACCGCGGAGCGGGCATGATGCGGGTTGTTGTCCCCCACCACGGTGGGACGACCGGGGAAAGCCCCGCCAGGGGATCCCGATAGCGACGACGCTTGGAGATTGCCGATGGCAGCGACTGCTGGAGCTATCACAACCACCCGCGAGCGGTCGGGGATATCCCGGCTCTGGAACCGGGAGTTGGATCACTACCCGGACACAGGGCCACGGATGGTCATCCTGGCCATAGTGGTCTTGGCCACCATTTTGCTCTACTACCAGCTCTACGTGGCCGGCGCCGTCGCCCCGTCGATCATCCAGCAGTACGGCATGAGCTTCAAGTACTACGTGTACATCAGCGTTATCGCCAACGCGCTGGGCGCGTTCGCCTCCCTCATAGCCGGGGCCAGCGACCGCTATGGCCGGGCCAATCTGGTCACGGCTGGACTGCTCGTCACCGGCCTGCTGACCGCCTTCGCCGTGCCTCATGCGCCGAACAAGACCGTCTTTGCCGCTCTGGTGATCCTGGTCGGCTTCGTCGAAGGCATCATCCTGGTGGCCACCCCGGCCCTGGTGCGGGACTTCTCTCCCCAGCTGGGAAGGGCATCGGCCATGGGCTTTTGGACCCTGGGCCCGGTGATGGGGAGCCTGGTGGTATCCGAGGTCTCCTCCAACACCCTGTCCCACCTACATGCCTGGCAGGACCAGTACACCATTTGCGGCCTGACCGGTATCGGCGTCTTCCTCATCGCCCTGTTCGGCCTGCGGGAGCTGTCTCCCAACATCCGGGACCAGTTGATGGTCTCGAGCCGAGACCGGGCCCTGATAGAGGCCAAGGCCAAAGGGCTGGACATCGAGGCCGCCCTCAAGCACCCGTGGCGTCAGATGCTGCACCTCGACGTGGTGGGCTCGGCCTTCGCCATCAGCGTCTTCCTGCTTTTCTATTACGCCGCCGTGGGATTCTTCGTCATCTACTTCACGACGATCTTCGGCTTCAGCGAGAAACAGGCCAACGGATTGGGCAACTGGTTCTGGGCTTTTGATGCCCTGGCCCTGGTGATCGTCGGCGTGATATCGGACCGGCTCCGGGTCCGCAAACCCTTCATGGTCCTTGGAGGCGTTGGCGCCATAGTCATGACTGTCATCTTCTTGAGCCGGGCGACCCACCCCCACACCAGCTACTACTCCTTCGTCCTCATCATCTCCCTGCTGGCGGCATCCTTGGCCGTGGCCTACGCGCCTTGGATGGCCAGCTTTACCGAGACGGTGGAGAGGAGAAACCCGGCGCTGACGGCCACCGGCCTGGCCGTCTGGGGATGGATCATCCGGGTGATCGTGGCTGTGTCGACCTTCGTCCTGCCCTTCGTGGTCAGCTCGATGAACCCACTCGTCACCTACGGAGCCCAGGTTTCGACCCTGGCTACGCAGTACGCGCCCCAGCTCAAGACGGTGAGCGCGGTCGATCCGGCCACCTTGGCGGCCCTGACGGCCAACCCGAAGGACGCCACCGCCGCCGTCAAGGCAATCGGGGAGATCGCCACCAAATTCAACGAGCCCCAGTCCCAAGCCCTCCAGCAGCTCATAGCTGTGGGCAAGGTACCCAAGCCAGCTTTCGCCTTCCTCCAAGCCCACGGTGCCGCCGTGGTACAGGCAGCCAAGACCACCCCGCACCAGTGGGTGCGCTGGTGGTGGGTAACCGTGGGCGGGGAAATAGTATTTCTGCCCTTCGTGTTGGTGATGGCGGGGCGCTGGCGGCCCAAGTCGGCCAAGCGTGATGCCGAAGAGCACGAGCTGGAGGTGGAGCGCGAGATGGCCAGCCTGGGCGTACCTGCCGGGGTCTGATCCCAGCCACGCCTGAGCATCGCCCTCCAGTACGGTCGTAACGAGGGCCCCCGGCATTAGCCGGGGGCCCTCGTCGCGCCGCACGGCAGGTTCTGGGTGGGCCAAACGACTGCCGCGTGGCCGTCCGCGCCCAGCCGAAGCTCGGGACGTCATCCGTTGCGAGCTCGGGACCTTTGGCTCTATCGAAGGACCCGGCGGACCTCCAGAGTCACTTGGGTAGACAGCTCGAAGAGAGCTCCCGAACAGGAGGTGGCGCATTGACCGATACCGCGCCGGGCACCATGAGCCATGAGCTCCCCGAGACCGACCCCATGGGGATGCCCCTGGACTGGGAGTGGCTGCGGGGGGCCCGCAGCGAGTGGGGGGTGCGCCCGAAGCCGAGCCCCCGGGGCCTCACCATGATGGACATAGCCGTCGGCTCCTATGGCGAGGTCCCCGACTACCCCCCGCAGCGCACCATGGCGCCCCGGGGCGCGGATATCGACCCGGACATGCCCGACATGGGCTATATCGTGAACCGCAAGTCCGAAGTGTGGGCCGACAACGTGGCCGAGCTCTACGAGGAGGCGGTCTCCCGGCAGTGGTCGGCCACCCGGGACATCCCCTGGGGCCAGCTCACCGAGTTGCCCTCTGACCTCGAGCACGCCGTGTGCCAGCTCTGCACCATGCTCACCGAGGTCGAGATGATCGCCACCGACCTGCCGGCCAAGTGGATGTGGCGGATCAACCACGACTTCTTGGAGACCAAGATGTTCCTGGCCACCCAGATCATGGACGAGGCCCGCCATGCCGAGGTCTTCCGCAAGCGGGCCCTGGCCAACGGGGGTGGGTTGTTGAAGGCCCGCCGGGGCGGGGAGTTGTTACTCCGGGAAATCCTCCAGGCCAAGAGCTTCACCCAGGCCAGTGCTCTGCTGCACCTGCTGGGGGAGGGCCTGATTCTGGATTTGTTCCGCGAGGGAGAACTGATCGCCCCCACTGACGTGGAGAAGCGCATGTTCCGCCTGGTGATGCAGGACGAAGCCCGCCACGTGGCCTTCGGGACAATGCACCTGCGTTATTCGATCGAGCACGACCCCGACGTGGCCGAGGAGATCCACGAGGCTCTCGACGCCGGGGAGGAGGTCCTCTTCCAGTTCGGCGCCCAGCCCACCAACAACACGGCCATGGCCACCCTCCTGGCCGGAGGAGTAGAGCGCATCGAGGAGGACGGCTTCCCGCTCGCTCAGCGCCTGTCGACCAAGATGCTCACCTCCTACCTGGCCCGCTGCGAGCGTGCCGGGCTCAACCGCCTGGAGCGCACCAAGATCCCCTTGGACCTGCTCGGCATCGACCCGACCGCGCTGGAGGTGGCCTAGCCATGATCACTCCCCACGCAACGGTCATCCCGATGGACTCGGTGGAGGTGTTCCGGGGCCTGGCGGCCCAGATGGAGGCGCACCGCACCGAGTTCGAGGCCCTCGGGCTGTGTGATCTGGACCTGGAGGTGAAAGTCGAGGGTCCCCCCACCAGCGCTTTGCGGGTCCTGTTGCGTTTCCGGGACTACGCCTGCTCGGACGTGGTGGCCCTCGGACCCGAGGAGGAGGTTCACGCCGACTGTCGCCTCGAGGGGGACCTGGCCGTCTGGGAGGAGATCCGCGACGACATCCTGGCCAACGGCCACTCGACGGGTCGGCTCACAATCAACTCCCTCGTGCTGCTGGGCGAAAGACTCCGGCTGAGAGGGATCGACCCCATGGGCGTCGATCGCTTCTTCCGCTACGCCGAGACCGTCCAGCGCTTCTTCGACGGGCTGGGAGCGCTGGCCGGCGCGCCGGC
>DATLUK010000056.1:0-6987 GCA_035533195.1 Acidimicrobiales bacterium
GTCCTGGAGAAGAAGTGGGGCGCCCCCACCATCACCAACGACGGCGTCTCCATCGCCAAGGAGATCGAGCTCGAGGACCCCTACGAGCGGATCGGGGCCGAGCTGGTCAAGGAGGTGGCCAAGAAGACTGACGACGTTGCCGGTGACGGCACCACCACCGCCACCGTCCTGGCCTGGGCCATGATCCACGAGGGCCTGCGCAACGTGGCCGCCGGCGCCAACCCGATGTCCCTCAAGCGGGGCATCGAGGCCGCCGTCGAGGCCGCCATCGGCTCGCTCAAGGCCATCTCCAAGGAGATCGAGTCCAAGGGCCAGATCGCCCAGGTCGCTTCCATCTCTGCCGCCGACACGGAAATCGGCGAAATGATCTCCGAGGCCATCGACAAGGTGGGCAAGGACGGCGTCATCACTGTCGAGGAGTCCCAGACCTTCGGCATGGAGATGGATCTGGTCGAGGGCATGCGCTTCGACAAGGGTTACATCTCCCCCTACTTCGTGACCGATCCCGAGCGCATGGAGGCCGTCCTGGAGGACGCCTACATCCTGCTGGTCGGCTCCAAGATCGCCGCCGTGCGCGACCTGCTGCCGGTGCTGGAGAAGGTCATGCAGTCCGGCAAGCCGCTGGTGATCATCGCCGAGGACGTCGAGGGCGAGGCTCTGGCCACCCTGGTGGTCAACAAGATCCGCGGCACCTTCAAGTCGGCGGCCATCAAGGCCCCCGGCTTCGGTGAGCGTCGCAAGGCCATGCTTCAGGACATCGCCATCCTCACCGGTGGCCAGGTCGTCACCGAGGAGGTCGGCCTCAAGCTGGAGAACGTGGCTCTCGATCTGCTGGGCCGGGCGCGGAAGGTGGTCGTCACCAAGGACGAGACCACCATCGTCGAGGGCGAAGGCGATGAGAACGAGATCAAGGGTCGGATCAACCAGATCAAGGCCGAGATCGACAACACCGACTCGGACTACGACCGGGAGAAGCTCCAGGAGCGCCTGGCCAAGCTGTCCGGCGGCGTGGCCGTCATCAAGGTCGGCGCCGCCACCGAGGTGGAGCTCAAGGAGAAGAAGCACCGCATCGAGGATGCTGTCTCTACCACCAAGGCGGCTGTCGAGGAGGGCGTGGTCCCCGGCGGCGGCGTGGCCCTGCTCCGCTCACAGGCCCGCATCCTGGAGGCGGCTGACAAGCTGGAAGGCGACGAGGCCACCGGTGCCCGCATCGTGGCCCGGGCCGTCGAGGAGCCCCTCAAGCAGATCGCCATCAACGCCGGCATGGAAGGCGGCGTCGTGGTGGAGCGGGTCCGCAACATGAAGAAGGCGGCCGAGGGCCTCAACGCCGCCACCGGTGAGTACGAGGATCTCTTTGCTGCCGGCGTCATCGACGCCGCCAAGGTGACCCGGTCCGCCCTGCAGAATGCCGCTTCCATCGCGGCTCTGTTCCTCACCACCGAGGCAGTAATCGTGGACAAGCCGGAGAAGGATTCCGCCCCCGCCATGCCCGGCGGCGGCATGGACGACTACTAAAGGGTCCTTCGGCTTGGACGGCCCCTAGCCGCCCGACCGACAACAGCACTTAAGGAAGGGCCCGCCGGAGGGAGCGATCCCCCGGCGGGCCTTTCAGCGTTCCCTGCGAGCCCTCGGGCTCTAGCTAGCCCATGGCCGTGAAGATGATCTCCCGGCGGGTCGGCTCGTCCAACTCGACACCATGGGAGGCGGCCATGTCCTTCGCCTGCCTGAAGAAATCGATGACGCCCTCGACGTGGCTGGCATCGCCCACCACCACTCCGAGCAGGGCATCTCCGGTCTGGCGATTCATCATGCTCCGGACCACGGCCACCCCGGGCAGAGCCTGGATCGAGCCGAGCACGTGGGCGCGGAAGAACTCGATGTCCTCTTCCACCTTGGACGGGTCCCGCTTCGATCGGACGAGGACCAGGGGGGAGCCCGGGCTTGGTGGCGGCCCGGTCATCTCCATCTCCACCTGTTCGTAGGTTTCCACCCCGGCCAGGCGCCCCCCCATGGCCTCGGTGGCGCTGCCCCGGAGCTTGCTCACCGCCAAGGAGCTGGCCTCCAGGTCTGCCTCCGTCTGCCATAGACTGAGGACGCCGAGGAGTCCGGTCTCCTTGTCGGCGCTGGCGGTCAGTCCGGCCATACCCTTCTGCTCCTTGAGCCGGGGCACCACCTGCTCGGCCAGAACCTTGGCCGCCCCTTCCAGGTCCTGCACCCCTTCAATCAACGTCAGCCGAACGTGCACGCTGCCTCCTCTGGGTGATCCGACCGGGGTGGTCCAAGTCGGATGAGGCGACGCTAGCCACCCGACCCGCCGCCGCGTCGGGCCGTCTCGGGTGACTCCGGGCCGGCCTCTGTGGGTTTCCTGAGAGGGTTCGAGACATGCGACATGAACACACACACCCCGAACTCGCCGGATGTCTTCTAGTGGAGAATTTCCGTTCTCCATCAAAAGACATCCGACAAGATCCGGGGGTCTCTGTTCAAAGAGCATGTCCCGGCCTTGCCCACGTTCCGCGGTCATCGCCGGTGCGACGGAGCCGGCCGCCACTGAGGGCGGCCGTTAGCTGGGGCTGAGGGTCTCGGCTTCGATGGTGGCCTTGGTCTCCATGCTGAAGTTCTTGCCGGCGTAGGAGCCCGACGTGGTCGAGTCGGTCAGTTCCTTGGGGGTCTGGCCGTCGCTGGGGGCGAAGTGCTCGGTGCCGACGGTGTCCACGTTGAAGGTGAAGGCGGCCGACTTGGCCGAAAGGACGGTGTGGCGCTGGATGACCCAGGTGTCGAGGACCTGCCCGGCCTCCTGGATGCGGGCGATTCCGCTGACCGAGACCTGATTGGTATAGGTGACCTGGGTCGGCGCTCCGTTGACGGTGGTGGTGCAGTGGCTGGTCGACTTCCACTGGGATCCGACCTTGATGGGGAAGACGTACTGGGTCACGTCAGGGGTCCAGTTGCACTGGATCGAACCCTGCTGGCCGGACAGGGTGGTCGAGCTGACCAATACCCCGGTTGGCCCCCAGGAGTAATCACTCGACTCCGAACCTTTGGGCGAGGAGATGGTCAGGTTCTGATCGGTTGACCCCGCCGGCCCGGAAGCGGGCTTGATGCTGACCTGGAGTTGGGTGACGGCGCCCTGGGAGTCGGTGGACTTGTACCGGTAGCTGCCCGGGGTGGGGGCGTGAGGCGCGCCCGGGGTCTGCGCCGGTCCGAGAGAGGCGTCGGCCGTCGGCGCCGGGGATGACGCCGTCGAGCTGTGGGTGGCCGCGCCGCCCCCAGTTCCAGCGGCCGTGGTTACGCCGCTGGAGTTGGAGCCCGCGGCCGCGGCGATGGTGGTCGTTGAGGAGGATCCGCCTGCCGCTCGGGCCGCCACCGAGGCGGCCGGGGTGGAACTTCTGGTGGTGGCGGAGTGGGCGGAGGCGTTGACATGGGAGGAGCCTCCGCATGCGGCCGCCAGCACAGCCAGAGCGGCCATCCCCGTCCCAAGCCGGAAGCGCGGGGTTCCGTCGAGTGATTTCACCCATTCATCCTAGAAATGCCGACGGGTCCAGGCGAAGCGCCGGAACAGTCGGAACAGTCGGAACAGTTGTCCCCTCCAGGCCGAAGCCCCGCCTGCCCCGGCCACCACCAACAAGATGGCCAGGGCCAGCCAGCCCCAGCCGCCGGTGCCCGAGCCGCCCGCCACGGCCACGGCCGGACCTCCTCGGCTACCCCGGTGGCGCCGCCCTCCGCCTCCTCCTCCGGACACCGCCACCGGTGTGGCTACGGCCGCCACCAGGGCGGCGGCGTCGGTGGGCAGCGCCTGGCTGGCCTGGGCCGGAGGCGGAGGGGCCGGGGCAGCGGCGGCCACGGAGTCGTAGAGCTGGAACAGGGTCGACCGCAGGCCCAGGGAGGCGGCAAAGTCGACGCCACTCACCGACGCCGGCCCCGCCGACCCGAGCAGGGCCACGGTCAACGCCCGCCCGGACGGGCCTGTGGTGTTCACCGCCGCCGAAGTGACGCGGCCCGGGTAGTTCAACCTCGAGGCCACGTCGGCCAGGGAGACGGTCAGGGACCAGGGGTCGGGGTCATAGGTGGAGTAGGGCGCCGCCCGGAGGTACGGGAAGTCTCCCGCCTCGGGCCCGAAGCCCTCCTGGGGAGTGGCCGTGAACCCGCCGGCATTGGCCGAAAAGACGGTGGCGGCCAGGCTGCCCTGGTAGGCGAGGACCATCCCCGCCGTGGAGGAGACGGCCCGGTCCTGAGCGGCGTATTCCGCCTGCTGGCCCAGATAGACCTGGCACCGGGTGTCATCGCAGATCTCACCCGCCGCCTGCATGGCCCGCAGGGCGTAGGTGCGCTCGATGACGGCTTGGGCCTGGAGGGAGGCCAGCGGCCAACTGGGGTCCTGAACTTCACCCATCCCCCGGAGGTAGGCCTCGACTTCCAGTTGATTGACCAGGTCCAGGTCGGTCCCGCCCGCTCCGGCGCCGACCGCCTCCACCACCCCCCGGTACCGGCGTCCGGTGGCGATCACCGAGGTGAGCCCACCGCCGTCGGGCACCAACCAAAGGGGCCGGGTCGAACTGGCCCGGGGCTGGCCCGGGCTGTTTGTTCCGGCCGGAGCAGTGGACGTGGTGGTGGACGAGAGTCCCGCTCCCGCGGGCTGGCTAGTGGTGGTGGACGATCGGGGGAGGCGGGGGCTCGTGGTCGAGGTGGTGGAAGGCACCAGAGCGCCGAAGGGGGAGGTGGTGGTGGTCGTACTGGGAACGGTCACGGCGGGGGAGGCCGCCTGGGCACTGACCCCGCCGGCCAGGGAAGCCGTGTAGGTCCCGTTGTGGAGGCCAACAATCACCTCGTCCCCGGCCGGCACCTTCAAGGGGAAGCCGGGGGACTGGGGCCCGGAGTAGGCGTCCTGGACCTGGCCACCCTGGGGGAAGGTCAGTGTGGCCCGGGTGGGGGAGGCGGCCAGCACCACCACTCTGATGGTCCCGCCGGCCCGGGTCAGGCTGGTGCCGGGGTAGAACTGGCCCAGGATGGTCTCCAGGCTGTCGCCCTGGCGGCCCATCTCCAGCTCTCCGTCCTGGGCCATGCCCACGCCATGGCCGAATCCCTTGCCGTTGATCTGGACCACCGGAACGCCGCCGGCGGCCCAGGCCGGCGCAGCCCAGGAGGTGACGGAGGCGGGCAGGGCGGCGCCCCCCACCAGCAGCGCCGCCGCCAGCGCCCACACCCCTCGGCCCGACATCGCCCATCCATCCTGCCCGACCAGCCCGGGGGTCACACCAACCCTGACCCATACAATGACCCCGTGAGCAGCGATCCGGGACCGGTGACGCCTTCGGTCGGATGGGGGGTCCTGCACCTTTTCTTCCGGGTATCGGCCGGATCCGATGCCCAGGCGGTGGGCACGGCGGTCAAGGGGGCGAGGGAGGCCGGGCACCAGGTGGTGACCTTTGCGGTGCTGGGTCACAAGGCCGATATCGGGGTGATGGCCCTCGGACCCGACCTGTGGGTGCTGCGTCGGCTCCAGACCGAGTTGGTGGCGGCCGGACTCGAGTTGGTGTCTTCGTATGTGTCGATGACGGAGGTGTCCGAGTACGCCGCCGGCATCCCCGAGCCGATGCGCCAGGCCCGTCTCTATCCCAACCTGCCCCCGGAGGGGATGACGTCGATCTGCTTCTACCCGATGTCCAAGAGCCGGGATGTCGGGCGCAACTGGTTCAGCCTGCCTTATGACGAGCGCAAGGAGTTGATGCTCAGCCACGGCGCGGTCGGCCGCCAGTACTCGGGGCGGATCGTGCAGCTGATCACCGGCTCGACGGGAGTGGACGACTGGGAGTGGGGCGTGACTCTCTTCGCCCGGGTGCCGGACGACCTCAAGGAAGTCGTCTACAACATGCGCTTCGATCCGGCCTCGGCCGTCTATGCCGAGTTCGGGCCCTTCTTCACCGGGCTGTTGGGAGAAGTCGACCAGCTCCTCGAGCAGCTGATCCGGCCCTGACCGTGGCCGATCTCGAAGCGCTGAGGGGCGAACTGCGCCGGCTGGAAAAGGTGGTGGTCGCTTTCAGCGGAGGGGCCGATTCAGCCTTTCTGGCCTGGGTGGCCCAGGACACGCTGGGCCCGGACCGGGCGTTGGCGGTGACCGCCGTGTCCGAGTCGCTGGCCCCCGAGGAGCGGGCGGACTGCGCCGCGCTGGCAGCTGAATGGAGCCTGTCCTGGCGGGAGGTCGTCACCCACGAGCTGGACCGGCCCGACTACGTCGCCAACGACGGGCTGCGCTGCTTCCACTGCAAAGCCGAGCTGATGTCGGTCCTGGCGCCCATCGCCGCCGACGCCGCCAGGGCCAGCGCCGGCCCTGATCCGGCCGGCGGAGGCGACGTGGCGGGGACAGCCACCATTGTGCTCGGCGTCAACCTGGACGACCTCGGTGATCACCGTCCCGGTCAGCAGGCCGCCGCCGAGGCCGGCGCCGTTTTCCCCTTGGTGGTGGCCGGCTTCGCCAAGGCCGACGTGCGGGAGTGGTCCCGCCGGCTGGGTCTGCGGACCTGGGACAAGCCGGCGGCCGCCTGTCTGGCCTCCCGCCTCCCGTATGGCACCCCGGTGACCATGGGTGCCCTGTCCTCGGTGACCCGGGCCGAGTCCGCGCTGCGGGCCATGGGCTTCGCCCAGCTCCGGGTCCGCCACTACGGGACCACCGCCCGGATCGAGCTGGGCGAGGACGAGCTGAGCGAGGCTCTGGACCGCCGGCGGGAGCTGGTCGAGTCGGTGAAGGCCGCCGGTTACGACTACGTGACCCTCGATCTGGAAGGCTTCCGCTCTGGCAACCTCAACCAGGCCCTGGCCTCCGGGCCGGCCGACCGCGGAAGGAACGGCCAGTGACCAACGTAAGGGTGAAGCTCACCTTCCCGGAGCACCTGGTGAAACAGCCGATCATCGCCCGGCTGGTGCAGGAGTTCGATGTGACGCCCAACATCCGCCGGGCCAGCGTCGAGGAGCACATGGGCTGGATCGTCT
>DATLUK010000057.1:0-2561 GCA_035533195.1 Acidimicrobiales bacterium
GGCCTTGTTGACGGCGTCGGCGTGGGTCACGTCCCGGCCGCCGAAGAAGATGACCCCACCGATGGGGTCCATGGTCCCGCTGACCGCCTTGAGCAGGGTCGACTTACCGGCCCCGTTGGTGCCGAGCAGGGCCACGATCTCGCCTTCGTGCACTTCCAGATCGACCCCGAAGAGGATCTGGAGATTGCCCGAGTAGGCCACCTCCAGGCCCCGGATGGTGAGGATGGCGTCAACGTTGGCGGCACTCTCCACGGCCATGGCCTGGGCCACGTCCCGGGCCACGAACTTGCGGGCCGAGATCTCCACCACCCCGGCCATCACCATCATGATCCCGAGGATCCAGGTGGCCAACCGCTCGTGGTGGTTGGCGATACCGCCGATGGTCGGGGCCACGATGATGGCGCCGAGGGTCACCCAGATGAGCGAGTAGGAGTAAGCCTGGCCCCGAAGGCGGGGAGTGGTGACGAGCCCGACCATGGCCTGATAGGCGGGGGCGTAACCGGCCGCCCCGATGGCCAGCACGAAGAGCATGGACACCGCCGTCCACCGTCCGGGCAGGACGCCCATGAGAATCATGCCGGCGCCGAACTCCACCACCATGAGGCCGTTGACCACCGGTAGTAGCTCGGGCTTCATGGCCTTCATCCAGCGCGAGACGTAGCGCCCGCCGAGGATGGTCCCCAAGAGCCCGCCCAGGCCGAACAGGGTGGTCAGATAGCCGCGGGCCGCCGTACCAAAGTGGTAGACGTCGTGGAAAAAGATGCTCTGCAGGCTGATGAAGGCGACTATTCCGCCGCCGAAGAAGGTGGCCGCCCACCAGGTGCGCCGCAGGGACCGGATGGCCTTAAGCCGACGGAAGCCCTCCGAGAAGTTCGCCCTCTCCTCGCTTCGGGCCAGGGCGTCGGCTATGCCCACCGAAGCCCCCCGGCCCGGGTCCCGGAGGCGGCCCAACAGGATCACGGTGGCGATGACCGGCACGGCCAGCACGATGAAGGTCCCCCGCCAGCCGACGGTGGCCCCGACGACGCCGGAGACAGGCCCGGCCACCAGGCCGATGGCGCCGCTGGCGAACAGGTAGAAGGTCCAGGTGATGCCCATGGCGCTGGGCGGGTAGTAATCGGTGATCAAGCTGGAGTGCGTCGGCGTGTTGATGAGCTGGCCCAGGCCGACCCCGAACAGGAGCACCGAGAACAGCCAGAAGGTCGGGGACAGGCCGAGCCCGATCCCGATGACACCGACGGCCAGGGTGCCGAACATGGCCAGGCGGACCCGGTTGGTTCGGTCGGCCCAGTAGCCCATGAAGGGCGAGGCCACCGCCGGGAGGACGGACGTCAGGGTCTGGACGGTGATGAAGGTCTGGTTGGAGAGATGGAAGGTGTCCCGGATGTTGGGACCGAGGATCCCCACCCCGATGACGGTGAAGCGCTCGATGGCGTAGGCCATCATCAGGATGAAGACGGGGGCGAGGCCGGTGGGGCCCACCGAGGAACGCAGGGTGGCGTAGTAGCCGCGGGGCCCGCGGGTGGCTGCCACCGCCGGCGGGCCGGTCAGGTTGGCCTCGGCCTGGCTCATCGGCCCCCCACCTCGGTCAACAACTCCAGTCCGGCCGCCTCCGGATCGGCCAGCGGCTCCGGTTCGGGCGGCAGGTTGAGCGACTCCGCCACCGACTCGGGCTCTCCCCGGACCGCGGCCATGTCGGCCACCAGGCTGGGCACGATCAGGCCGCGTCGGTCGGCCACCCAGCGCAGCAGGCGGTCCCGGCCCAGGAAGATGGCTGATCCCACCCCGCCGGGGAGGAACATGAGGATGAAGATGAGGCCGGCGCCGCTGCCCAGCAGGGTCAGGATGCCCTGGAAGGACTGGGGCACCGAGCTGGTGAGCCAGCTCAGGCCCTCCAGGTAGAAGGCGCCGGCAAAGACGCCGGTCATTGAACCCAGCCCGCCGATGACCACCATCACGAACACGTCGAGGCTGGACTGCGGGTCGGCCGACCCCGAATAGAGGTACTGCTGGCGACCCAGGATGAGCACCCCGGCCACTGCGGCCAGGAAGCCGGAGATGGCGAAGGCGGTCAGCTTGGCCCGGGTCAGGTTGACCCCATAGGCCTGCGCGCCCCGCTCGTTCTCCCGCACCGCGATCAACACCCGGCCCGTCCGGGTGTTGCGCAGCCCGGTGACGGCCACGATGCACACCAGGAGCACGGCCAGGGAGAAGTAGTAGTAGCGGTTGGAACCGTCGAGGGAAACGCGCCCGAAGAGGGGCAGGCGGGGGATCTGGGTGAAGGCGCCCGGGATCCAGGAGAAGTGGCCTGAGGAGAGGAAGTAGAAGTTGGCCCCGAAGCCGAAAGCCAGCGTGGCCGCCGCCAGCATGAGGCCCCGGATGCGCAGGGCGGGGACCCCGACGGCTATAGCCACCACCGCCCCCAGCACTCCCGCCAGCAGCAACTCCAGAGTTATGTCGATGTGCCAGTGCAGGGTCATCCAGGCCCCGGCGGTGGAACCGACCCCGACGAAGCCGAACTGGCCCAGGCTGATCTGGCCCGTCCAGCCGACCAGCACCCA
>DATLUK010000058.1:0-5978 GCA_035533195.1 Acidimicrobiales bacterium
ACGCCGACGGCCACCACCAACCCGAAGAAGCCGAGGATGATCGGGCCGATATTGGACTCGGTGAAGGAGTGCACCGACTCGAGCACGCCGGAGCGGGTGAGGAAGGTGCCGAGGATCGTGAGGCTGAACGTCGCCACCAGGAGCGACAGGTTCCAGACCTTGAGCATCCCCCGGCGTTCCTGCACGGCCACCGAGTGCAGGTAGGCGGTGGCGCACAACCACGGCACGAAGGCGGCGTTCTCCACCGGGTCCCAGGCCCAGAATCCGCCCCAGCCCAGCACCTGATACGACCACCACGCCCCGAGGAAAAGACCACCCGCCAGGCATCCCCACGCCAACAGGGTCCAGCGCCGGGTCTCGACCAGCCAGCTCTCCTCCACCCGGCCGGTGACGAGCATGCCCACGGCAAAGGCGAAGGGGACGCTGAAGCCGACGTAACCGATGTAGAGCAGCGTCGGGTGGAAGGCCACCAGGGCGTTGTCCTGCAGCAACGGATTGGGCCCGGCCCCGTCGAGGGGTATCGGCCCGACCGTGGCCCGGAAGGGATCGGCCGGCATGAGCATGAGGCCGTAGAAGAAGGCCGAAACGGTGAAGATGGTGGCCAGCGCCCAACCCACCACCGGGTCGGCCCAGCGGGACCGGAAGCGCACGGCGGTGGCCACCAGATAGGCGGTCAGCACCGCCGCCCACAACAGGATGGAACCGGCCAGGGCCGACCACATGCCCGTGATCCGGTAGAGAAGCGGGGTCTCATGGCTGTCGTTCTGGGCCACGTAGGCGATGGCGAAGTCATGGCCGATCAGAGCGCGCTCCATGGCCACCACCGCCAGCACCGCGCCGAGACCGACCAGCCAGGCGTAGCGCCTTCCGTTGCGCACCGGGCCCGACCGGCCGGTGACCAGGCCGAAGATGATGGAGCCGGCACCGATCAGCGAAGCGCAAAAGGCCAGGATCACCCCGGCGTGGCCGAACAGCCCGTTCAACCGCCGCTCCCGCCTGTAGAGCTTCCGCTCCCGCTGGTGCCGTTCTGGCCCACGTAGCTCTTCACCCGCTGGGGGTGGGCGGCCACGTAGTCGGCGCTGTGCTTGACCATGATCAGGTCGCTGTCGAAGGTGTTGCCGCTGAAGGCGCCCTCCAGCACCACCGGGATCCCGGGCTGGAACAGCTGGGGCGGATATCCGGTGTTGGACACCGGGACGGTGACGCCGTTGTTGACGATGCTGAAGTCCACCGAGTTCCCCACCCGATGAACGCTGCCCCGGACCACGGTGCCCTCGATGTTGAAGCGCGTCGTCCCGAGCTTGGCCTTCATGTGCACGGCCTGATCAGCGGTGTAGAAGAAGGTGGTCGCTCCCTCCAGGCCCTTGAACAACAGGAAGCCCAGGGCGACCACGACCACGCTGATGAGCGCCCAGGCCCGCCGGCGGGACCGGCGGCGGCGCTCGGAGAGAGGCGGGGTGGGCGGACGCGACGGGGGCGCCGAGAGGGTCGAGGTCACCGATCCGGGCCCGGGCGGCCGTCGGTGCGGAGCAACCGGTTGAGGCTGCGCCGGCGGCGCAGCACCCAGAGGGTGTAGCTGCCCAAGGTCACAAAGCTCAGGGCATAGCCGGCGGCGACGTAGCTCAACGGCCGGCTCCGGAGGGCACGGCCTCGGCCCATCTCTCGGCCAGGGCGATCTCCATCCCCTCGTCCTCCAGGCGGGACTCCAACACCGAGTTCTGGTAGCGGTGCATCAGCAGCCACCCGTAGAGGAGGGTGAAGGAGACGAAGGAGAGGAGAAGGGTCCAGGCCATCGAACCGCTGACGGTGGGCGAGGCCAGGCTGGGGCGCAGGACGGTGGCCGGCTGGTGCAGGGTGTTCCACCACACCACCGACATGTGGACGATGGGCACGTCGGCGAAGGCGACCAGACCGGCCACGGCCGATCGGCGGGCCCGGGCCCCGGGATCGACCGTCACCCGGCGCAGGGCCAGGTACCCGATGAAGAGGGCCAGCAGAAGGGCGGTGGTCGTGAGCCGGGCGTCCCAGGCCCACCAGACGCCCCAGGTGGGCCGGCCCCAGATGGATCCGGTGGCCAGGGTCAGCGCGCAGAACACCACGCCGATTTCGGCCGAGGAGACGGCCAAACGGTCCCAGAACGGAGCCCGGGTCCGGGGCCACAGGTAGCAGATGCACGCCAGGGCGGTGACCCCGAAGGCCAGATAGGCCACCCAGGCCACCGACGGGTGGACATAGAGCAGGCGGACCAGCGTCCCCATCACCCGATCGGGCGGGGTGATGAACAGACCGAGGATGGCGGTCAGGGTCAGCCCCAGGGCCGATCCGATACCGAGTAGGCGCCTCACGATTCCTCCAGCAGGGGCCCGAAGGCCAGCACACCCGCAGCCAGGTACACCACGGCAAAGATCACCAGTATGCGCATCCATCCCCACGCCCCCGGACCGGACTGGAGGGTGATCTCCCACACCTTGCCGGCGGCCAGGAGCACCGGGGCCACCACCGGGAGGAGGAGGAGCGGGAGCAGGGTCTCCCGCACTCCCAGGCCGGCGGCCACGATCCCGTAGACGGTGCCGGCCGCGGCCAGGCCGATGGTGGCAAGGACCGCGCTGAGGACCAGAAGGACCACCCCGTGAAGGCTGGCCGAATAGAGGACGGCTATCCCCCCGGCCAGGAAGATCTCCAGGACGGCCAACTGGCCCGCCACGGCCGCCGCCTTGCCCAGGAAGATGCCGGCCGGGTCGAGGCCGGAGAGCCGAAGGCCGTCCCGCAGCCCGTCGGCAGCCTCCAGGGCGAAGCTGCGCTGCACGGTCAGTACACCTGCGAACAGGACGGCCACCCAGTACAACCCGGCCGCCGCCGTCTGCAGCAGGTTGTGATTGGCGTCGAGGGCGAAGGCGAAGATGACCAGCACCACCAGGGCGAAAGGAAGGACCTGCTGGGCCCCCACCCGGGAGCGCCATTCCACCCTCAGGTCCTTGCCCGCCACCAGGGCGGCGTCACGGAACAAGGACGGACTCCGTGGTGCGGCCCCCGGCCACGGTGACGGTGCGCTGGGCCAGCTCCTCGACCTGGCCGGCCTCATGGGAGGCGATGATCACGCTGGCCCCGCCCTCCACGGCGGCGGTGACCAGGCCGTCGAGCAGGGCGCGGGCGTCGGCATCCAGGCCTGCGTAGGGCTCGTCCAACAGCCACAGCTCCGGGCGGCGGGCCACCACCGAGGCCAGGGCGGTGCGGCGGCGCTGCCCGGCCGACAGCCGGGATGCAGCGGTGTCGGCCAGCCGGCCCGTCAGCCCGACCAGGGCCAGGGCGGCATCGGCCTCCCGGGCGGAACCGCCGCCGGCCCGGACAGAGAAGCGGACGTTGTCCCTGACCGAGAGATCGTCATAGAGCCCGGTGGCATGGCCCAAGAGCCCCACCCGGCGGCGGGCCCCCCGCCGATCCAGGCCGAGATCCTCTCCTAGGACGACCGCCTGGCCCGACGCCACGGGCAGCAGTCCGGCGCACAGGCGCAAGAGGCTCGTCTTACCCGCCCCGTTGGCGCCGCGGAGGAGGACCACCTGGCCGGGGGCCACGGTCAGATCGGCACCGGCCAGGACCGGAAATCGGCCGGCCAGGGCCACGACGTTGCGGAGGAGGACGGCTTCGGCCATGAGGGGTCGGCCAATGCTACGGGGGCCTGTCGGGACCGATCCAAGCGCCCGGGGTACCTTCGGTCCCGTGCTGCGGACGACACTGGCGGTGGTTGGACGTCTCTTCCTGGCGGCAGGGACCCTCCTCGGCCTCTTTGTTGCCTACTTGTTGTGGGGCACGGGCGTGTCCGAATCCCACAGCCAGGCAACCCTGGCCCGCCAGTTCCACGCCCAGGCCCAGGCGGCCAAGGCGGCCGGCGCCAGGGCCTACGCCCCCGTCCTGCCCGGCTATGCGATCGGAATCATCCAAATCCCGAAGATCGGCCTGGAGAAATACCTGGTGGAGGGGACCGGTGAGTCCGACCTGCAGGAGGGGCCTGGCCACTACAACGACACCCCGCTGCCGGGCCAGCCCGGCAATGTGGCCATAGCCGGTCACCGCACGACCTACGGGGCGCCCTTCTACAACCTGGACGCGCTCAGGCCAGGGGACCGGGTGAGCATCACCATGGTGGACGGGACGACCTACACCTACGACGTCACCGGCAGCCAGGTGGTGTCGCCCTCCGACGTGGCCGTGGTCGGCCCGACCAAGGACAACCGGCTCACCCTGACCACATGCAACCCCCGCTTCAGCGCCTCGACGCGCCTCATCGTCTCGGCCAGCCTGGTCGGCGCCGCCGCCCCCGCCCCCGCCCCGGCGCCGGCTCCGGCCACGCCGGCCCCATCCACCAAAGCCCCGCCGACCGCATCACCCACCAACCTCACCTCGGGCCAGAGCGGGGCCATACCGGAGATCGTGTTGTTCGGCGGGTTGGGGGTAGCGGTCTGGCTGGCCTCGTGGGCGGCGTCCCGGCGGGTGAGGTGGTGGGCCTGGGTGGGGGGAACCCCGGTGTTCCTGGTCGTCCTCTACTTCTTCTTCGAAAACCTGGTCCGCATCCTTCCCGCCAGCGTCTGAGCCCATTGTCCGGCCTCCGGCCGGACGGTGCCAGCGGGGACCCCAGCCCCACCGGCCTGGCTCTACGGACTCTTTCTACAAGCCCCGGAAGCGGGGCGGGCGACGCTCCCGGAAGGCGGTGATGCCCTCCTCCATGTCGGCCGAGGACCACGCCCGCCGCCGGGCCTCCTCCACCTCGGCATCGTCCGGGCCCATCTCCACCCGGTTGAGGGCCAGCTTGTGCCCGGCCAGGGTGAGCGGGGCCAGTTCGGCAATGTCCCCGGCCCAGGCCAGAGCGACGTCCAGGCCCCCGGCCCGATGGGCGAAGCCGGACGCCACCGCCTGGTCCCCGTCCAGCTGCACCCCGCCCAGGAGCATGGCCCGGGCCAGGCCCTGACCGGCCAACAGCGAGACCCGCCGGACCGTCCAGTGGTCGACCATGAGGCCGAGGCGACCGGCGGGCACTCCGAAGCGGGCCGCGGGGGTGGCCACCCGCAGGTCACAGGACACGGCCAGCTGGACCCCGGCGCCGAGAGCGGGCCCGTCCACGGCGGCAATGCAGACGATGGGCAGATCGACCAGGGCGTCGAGCACCGCCCGCAGGGCCGGGGCGAAGGCGGCGTCGCGGACCGTACCCAGGTCGGCCCCGGCACAGAAGCTGCCCTCCGAGCCGGTCAGGACCAGGGCCCGGGCCGGCCGGGCCCGGGCCTCCTCCAGCGCGCCGGCCAGGGCTACGCAGGCGTCGGTGTCGAGGGCGTTGCGCCGGGCCGGCCGGCGGATGGTCACCACCGCCACCGGCAGCCCGGTAGCGGTGTCCTGGAACTCGAGGCTTACGGAGTCGGCCACCGGTTCAGCGGCCCTGGCGGGCCACCACCTCCAGGTCGGCCTCGACCATCATCTTCACCAGCCCGGGGAAGTCGACGTCGGGCTTCCAGCCCAGCACCTGGCGGGCCTGGGTCGGATCACCCACCAGGAGGTCGACCTCGGCCGGGCGCATGAAGCGCTCGTCGAAGGTGACGTGCTCCTGGTAGTCGAGGCCGGCGTGGGCGAAGGCGAGCTCACAGAACTCCCGCACCGAGTGGGTCTCTCCCGTGGCCACCACGTAGTCGCCCGGCGTCTCCTGCTGGAGCATGAGCCACATGGCCCGCACGTAGTCATAGGCGTAACCCCAGTCCCGCTGGGCGTCCAGGTTTCCCATGGCCAGGGTCTTGTCCAGGCCGTGCTTGATCCGGGCCACCCCGTGGGTGATCTTGCGGGTGGAGAACTCGAGACCGCGCCGGGGGGACTCGTGGTTGAACAGGATGCCGGAGCTGGCGTGCAGGCCGTAGCTCTCCCGGTAGTTGACGGTGATCCAGTGGCCGTAGACCTTGGCCACCCCGTACGGGCTGCGGGGATAGAACGGGGTCGACTCC
>DATLUK010000059.1:0-2183 GCA_035533195.1 Acidimicrobiales bacterium
AGGTTCTGTCCCAGTTCTCCTCCGGCGGGGCGCCCTGTCCCAGGTCTTGTCCGGAAAAAAAAGACGCGTTCCGGTCCTTGTGCCGGTTCTTGTGCCGGTAGTTGTACCGGTTCGCTTGCGTATGACTACCGGGAAGCCGCGGCGTGGGCCAGCCAGCCCGGGCGGCAGGAAGGAGTTGGAGGTGGATTCAGTCACTGACGAGACGGGCGTGGCCCTCCTGGCCGGCGGCCCGGACCAGCTGACTCCGCCCATGGCCCTGGGGCGCCGGGCCCGAGACCGGGGAAGGCCGTATCCGGGGGTCCGGAGGGGATTTCTGATTCCCCAACCAGGCCGGGGTGGATTTGGGGAACGTCCCGGTCCCATTCCCCATCTCGTCCTGGGATTGGGGAAAAGGCCCCTGAACAGGGACGGCGTCTGCCCACGCCGGCGAGCGGGCGGGAACCGGGAGGCCGTCCCGTCCGTCTCGGGCCCGGGCAGAAATTTCTATTTGGGGAAGGTTTTCGGGAAGTGGTTGGGGAAGGTGGCGGCGCATGATCCCGCCATGGCCATGCCGTGGGGAAGATTGTGGGGAACCCAACGAGTAGGAAGCCTCGCCCGGACGGGGACCCTGGCAGGGGTCGTCCAGGGACGGCGGAGCCGAAGGAGGCCACGGGTGGCCGAGTGGCCCTTGACGAGCCCGGGCTGGCCCGAGCCCACATTGGACATGGCCGGGCGGTCCCCGACCGCCCGGCGTAGTTGCCACCTGGTCTCCCCCATCGCCACGGCCTGCCGTCCCGAATCAGGACAGGCCCGATGACCGCTCCGGCGGTGGGCGGGGCCGGGGTGGAGGAAGACCTGGTCGACATCGAGGCGGCCGCCGCCTTCCTGGGTGTCACCGTGCGTTGGGTGCGCAGGCGGGTCGCCGAGCGGGCCATCCCCTATTACAAGCTCACCGGTCGGCTGGCCTTCGCCCCGGCCGACCTCCGCCAGATTCGCGACTCCGCCCGGGTCGAACCGGCCCGCCCGATCTGATCCATGACCCCCGTCCGACTCCCCTACCCCATCCCGTCCTTCGGCTTTGGCGCCTCCGCCTCCCGGGGCCGGAACGTTCGAGCAGAGCCGATTGGCCGCGACCACCGGGACCGGGCGCGCCATGAACCGACCGGCACGGCCGGTTTGTCAAGCACCGCGGGACGCCGGGGCGTCCCGGGGACGTTCCCGTTTCCGTCCCGCTGGAGGCCCAGCCCGCTCCGAGCCGGGGCCATTCACCCCGGAAGGAAGCCTCCTGGCTCCTCGGGTCCCTCCGGCTGGCTCGACCGGGCACCCCGGTCCCGCAGGTGTCCCGGAGGGATACCTGCAAGGGTCTGTCCGAGGGATGGGGCTCGTCGGGATAAGGCTGGCGGGACGGTAGCGGGACGGGTGTTGCCATCTGGTGGGGATCCGGGATGGGCGCGCGGGACTCGGATCATCGCCCGGGACGGTATGAATCTCACCGACTGGGCCTTGTACCTGCCGCGGGTCCCCGTCGGGCATCACTTGGGCCCAGGTCTGTGGGCCGGCACGCCGATCACGCGAGATCGAAGGCCGCCATCTGGCCTAGTTCCTAAAGCTCGGCGAATGGGGTTACCCCCGTCCCGGGGATCGCTACCTGACCCCGAATCGATCCGTTCCATGGAGATGTCCCGATGACCCGAAGCTCCAAGGAAGTGCCGAACCAAGGACCCGATCTCGGCGCCCTGAGCCCGGGCGAGGCCCCCCGCTTGGAACTACGCCTGGCCTCTTGCACTGGCGGTGTCACGTTGTGCCCGGCCACCGAGTCGGTCGTCACCCTCGCGGCTGTCGAGTCGGAAGGAGCCCCAACCACCGTCTCGGCCCGTTCGCAACCCCCGGTGGTCGAGGCGGACCAGGATCGCCCGGCACTCACCCCCTCGGCCGCCACCCTGCTGGCGGACATCGTCCGTGCCTACCTCGAGTCTCACGATGGGCCGGGCAAGGCAGCCGACTCGGTCAGTCGCGAGTCACAGCCCCCGGCAAGAATGGGCCGATGAGGACTCCCGGGATGGCCCTGGCATGACGATGCTCTTCGCCGCCTATGTCCGAACCTCGACCGAGGACCACCAGTCCCCCGAGGACTCCCGTCGCTGGCAGCTCAACGTGGCCGAGCAGCTCATCGGCCCCCACGACGGCCACATCGTGGCGGTCTA
>DATLUK010000060.1:0-2742 GCA_035533195.1 Acidimicrobiales bacterium
CTATCGAGAGCACTCATTGCTCTATCCGGACCACTTCGGTGCCCATCGTCAAAAAATTCCTCGAAGAATTTCGTCCCGGTGCCGGCCCGTCCGGCGCGCCGGGGGCCACCTTCATCATCAGAGATGCAAAGGTGTGTCGGGCAAGGGGGTGGATTTTGGTGCCTCGGGCCGCGCTCGTGAACCGGCCCGCAAGGGCTTCCCGCCGGGCGCGGCCCGGCAGCCGCGACGGCGTCGATCCGGCACGCCGGCTCCCCAGACCCTTCCGAGCGGAAACGGACAGCCCTACGCTCCTGCCTCGTGCCCCAGCCCCCTGGCCAACCCGTCTTCCAGCTGCGGATCACCCTCCAGAACGTCCACCCGCCGGTCTGGCGCCGCCTGCTGGTGCCCGGAAGTGTCCGCCTCGATCGGCTCCATCACATGATCCAGGCCGCCTTCGGCTGGGAGGACTACCACCTCCACGCCTTCCGCATTGGCGACGCCGAGTACGGCATGCAGGGCGAGGATGCTCCGGAAGAGGAGCTGGAGGAGACGGCTGTCACCATGGTCGCCGCTCTAGAGGGAGTGCGCCGCTTCGAGTACGAGTACGACTTCGGTGACTCGTGGGAGCACGAGGTCGTGGTGGAGGACTTCTGGCGAGCAGCACTCGGGCTCAAGTTCGGCGTCTGCATCGACGGCCAAAAGGCATGCCCTCCCGAGGACGTCGGCGGCCACCCGGGATACGAAGCGTTCCTCGAGGCCGTCACCGATCCCCATCACGAGGACCACGAGCGCTACCTGAGTTGGGCCGGCGGCTCTTTCGACCCGGCCGCATTCGATCTGGCCCTGGCTAACGCCCGGCTCCAAAAGGCCCGCTGAGCCGGTAAGGCGGGGCGGTCAGGGTCCGGCGTCAGCCGGTCCCGCAGGGACGCCGCAGGCGACCTTGACGGCTCCGCTCGTGACTGTTTGACCCCAGCCACCATGGAGGTTGCCCCGGCCGGCGGCCGGGGCCTGGTAGCGGTAGTCACTCGGCCTACGCGCCCCGGTCCGAGCGACCGGAGCGGTCCCGGGAAGGGAAGTTTCTAGAGAAAGTTTTTTGACGATCGCCCCCCAAGTGGTCCGGATAGGTGGTGGGAGGTCATCTGGGCACCTCTCCGTAACCCAGGAGGACCGATGGACAAGGAGCGCAAGGAGCCGACTCCGCTGCCGCAGCTGATCGACGTGCCCGGCCTGGCCGCCATGCTGGCCGTCCCCGAGCGCCACGTCCGCCGCCTGATCCACGAGAGGAGGATCCCCTTCCTCAAGTGGGGTCATGGCATCCGCTTCGATGTGGACGAGATCCGCCGCTGGTTGGACGGGGCCCGGCGCCCGCCGGCGGCGTGACCAGCAAAGAGGTCACAGCCGATGGATAGGGTCACGTCGAGGCCGCCCGCCCGACTCCGGCGAGCGCTGGCCGACTGAGGAGAGGGAGACCTGCCATGGAGCAGACCGAAAGGCGCGCCCAAGCCACCAGGCGCCGGCGCGTCCAAGGAGCCGTCGACCGCCTGCCATCGAAGCGGTGGAGGGCACGCTTCACGACACCGGACGGGCGGCGGTTGACCGCCAACTTCCCGACCAAGGCCGACGCCGATAGGTGGCTGGCGGCCCAGACGACCGACGTCGGCCGGGGCGCCTGGGTCGACCCACGAGCTGGAGCTGTCCCGCTCTCGGACTATGCCACTCAGTGGCTCTCCCGCCGGCCGGGGCTGCGACCACGCACCCGGGAGCTCTACACCTACCTGTTGGACCGCTACATCGAGCCGGAGCTGGGCACGACCACGCTGGGACAGCTCACCTCGGGCCAAGTACGGGCCTGGAACGCCGAGCTGGCCGACCGGCTACCCACCACGGCGGCCAAGGCCTACCGGCTCCTGGCCGCGATCTGCCGCACCGCGGTGGCCGACGAGATGATCGTGAAGAGCCCGTGTCGAGTGACCGGGGGTGGCGTCGAGAAGGCGCCGGAGCGGCCGGTGGCGTCGATAGCCGAGGTGGCCAAGCTGGCCGAGGCGATGCCCGAGCGGTTTCGGTTAGTGGTCGAGCTGGCCGCCTGGTGCGGCCTACGCCGCGGCGAGATCCTCGGGCTCCGCCGGCGTGACATCGACCTGCTGCACGGCACGTTGAACGTCGCTCAGGCCTATCAGCAGATGATCGACGGCTCGATCCTCTTCGGCCCGCCCAAGACCGAAGCCAGTCGTCGGACAGTTGCCATCCCTTCGAACGTCATCCCCGCCCTGGAGGGGCACCTCGACAAGTTCGTAGCCGCCGAAGCCGACGCGCTGCTGGTGACCGGACAGAAGGGCGGACCGGTGCGTCCTCACGTGCTCCAGAAGGCGTGGCACAAGGCGCGCGTGGGCGTCGGCCGCCCCGATCTCCACCTGCACGATCTGCGCCACTCCGGCAACACCTGGGCGGCAGCAATCGGGGCCAGCACCAAGGAGCTGATGGCGCGCATGGGACATGCGAATGCCGACGCGGCGTTGCGTTATCAACACGCCACCGCCGACCGAGACAAGGCCATCGCCGAGGCTCTCGCGAGCCTCGCGGAGAGCGCATCCGTGACCGATCTCGATTCCGTTAGGTCACGTTCAGGTCACGCCGATGATTCCGAGGCGACCGCCAAATCGAAAAACACCCCCTGACCAGGGCTTCAGCAGAGAGCGGGCGACGAGAATCGAACTCGCGTTCTCAGCTTGGGAAGCTGATGTTCTGCCTCTGAACTACGCCCGC
>DATLUK010000061.1:0-2072 GCA_035533195.1 Acidimicrobiales bacterium
ATGGTGGCCGTAGCTCAGTTGGTTAGAGCGCCAGGTTGTGGCCCTGGAGGTCGGGGGTTCAAGTCCCCTCGGTCACCCCGCCTGGCGGTCTTCGGCTTCGGAGCCGACCGCTAAAGTCCTCCTCTCGCGCCTCTAGCTCAACGGCAGAGCAACGGCCTCTTAAGCCGCAGGTTCTGGGTTCGAATCCCAGGGGGCGCACCGGGGATCGACCTCGCTCAGTGGGTGTCGGGAGGTAGTGGATGGATGCCCTGGAGCTTTCCGACCAGCTCTGGACCGGGACGATCACCACCGTCGAGAAGCATCCTCTCGGGGGCTCGGCGGAGCTCACCGAGGTGGGCCCGGGTGCGGCCTTCGTCAACGCCCTGGCCAATGTGAGCGCCTTCGCGACCGAGGACGGCCTGGTCCTGGTCGACACCGGTAGCGAGTTCATGGCCGGTCTGGTCCACCAGTCATTGCGGACCTGGAACCAGGACCGGCTGCACACCGCCGTCTACTCCCACGGCCACGTCGACCACGTCTTCGGCGTCCCTGTCTTCGAGGAGGAAGCCGCCGCCAATGGATGGGCCATGCCCACCGTGGTGGCCCACGAGGACCTGCCGGCCCGCTTCGATCGATACATCCTCACCGCCGGGTACAACGCCGTTATCAACCAGCGCCAGTTCCAGGTGCCCGGACTGCGCTGGCCCACCGAATACCGGTATCCGGACCGTACCTACCGGGACACCCTGGAAGTGGAGGTCGGCGGTCTGAGCCTGGAGCTGCACCACGCCCGGGGCGAGACGGACGATCACACTTGGACATGGATCCCCGAACGACGGATTCTCTGCAGCGGTGACCTGTTCATCTGGGCCACGCCCAACGGGGGCAACCCGCAGAAGGTGCAGCGTTATGCCCGGGAGTGGGCCGTGGCGCTACGGGAGATGGCCGGCTTGGGAGCCGAACTGCTCCTGCCCGGGCACGGAGTGCCCATTGCCGGGCGGGACCGGGTGAAGCTGGCCCTGGACGAGACAGCCGAACTGCTCGAGTCACTTCATGATCAGACGGTGGCCATGATGAACGCCGGAGCCCGTCTCGATGAGATCATCCACTCGGTCCGGGCGCCGGCCCATTTGCTGGAGAGGCCCTATCTGAGACCGGTCTATGACGAGCCCGAGTTCATAGTCCGCAACATCTGGCGCCTGTACGGAGGCTGGTACGACGGTAACCCCGCCCACCTCAAGCCAGCCCCGGAGGCCGACATCGCCATGGTCCTGGCCGACCTGGCCGGGGGAGCCACCAAACTGGCCGAGCGGGCCAGTCGGCTGGCGGCCTCAGGCGAGGACGCCGACCTGCGCCTGGCCGGCCACCTGGCCGAACTGGCCGCCCTGGCCGCGCCGGACGACCTCGGCATTCACGCCGTGAGGGCGGCCGTCTTCGGACAACGGGCGGCGGCTGAGTCGTCCACCATGGCCCGAGGGGTCTTTGCCTGGGCCACCTCCGAATCGAGATCGCGGACCGACCCCGGCCGCTCTTGATGAGGAGCGGTCAGGAAACCCGACCCTCGCCCTTCTGGGCCGCGCCTCTCTCATTGGCCTCCTCAACCGACTTGGCCACCTCCGGATCGAGCCGGTTGGAATCGGCCAGCCGCTCCTCCTCAGGGATGGCCGGCCGGTCGGCGCCGTGGTCCACTCGGGCGGCATCGACTTCGACTTCCCTGGTGGTAGATGGTGCGGTATGGGGTTGTGCCATTCGCATGACTCCTTCTGGCTTGGCCGGGCACCTCGAGGGTCCCCGAGGGCCCTGTTGACTGACAGATACCCGCCCGGTGGGGTAGGGAATCCCCGACTACCCAGGAGGGCCAATGAGTGAGGAGGTATCCAACCTGCCCCCCAACTCCGACTCGGACCATCCGGTGGTGTCCCGGGTGCTCGGCCTTCGTCGGTGGGCCGTGGTCGGCTGCTCCCCCGATCCGGGCCGGGACAGCCACGAGGTGGCCCGCTTCCTCCTTGACCAGGGCTACGACGTGGTACCGGTGAATCCCTCGGTCCAGGAGGTCCTGGGCCGCCGGTGCTATCCATCGGTAGCCGCCATCC
>DATLUK010000062.1:0-2894 GCA_035533195.1 Acidimicrobiales bacterium
TGAACTGGTTGGTGCAGTCGGTGTAAGCCGGCAAGTTGGGCACGTAGATGCCGAGCTTGCGCGTCGTGGTACGCAGGTTGGCGTCCCCGGCGTAGGCGGCCTTCTTGCCCAGCAGCAGGTTGGAGACGGCCTGGGCCCCGCCCCCGTCCGCGCGACCGCTCCAAACGACGCATATGTCCCCCCTGGGTCTCCGTGCTCCTACACGGTGGCGCACCGTCGTTCGCGAATCAAGACCCGCCAGTGCGATTCGATGGCCGGAGGCCGCGCCGTAGCGCTCCCAGGTCGTCTCGTTCATGCTTTTGCCTCCCGAGGGTCCCGGAGTGGTCCCCTCTGAGGAGATGCAATACCTGTTGGCACCCGGTTCAAGTACCTGATGGGCGACATGAGCCGTTTGCCCGAAAACATCGGGCTCAGCCGATGGTGAGGTTGCCCTCGCGGTCGATGTCGACCGTCACCGTCGCCCCCTCGGGGAACTTGCCCTCCAGCAGGGCCAGGGCCAGCGGATCGCCTATCTGGCGCTGGATGACCCGCTTGAGCGGGCGAGCCCCGTACACGGGGTCGTAGCCCAACTCGGCCAGGCGGGCCACGGCGGGCGGGGTCACTTCCAGGATCAGTCTGCGGTCGGTCAGCCGCTGGCGCAGGATGTCCAACTGCACCGCCGCGATTCGGACGATGTCTTTCTCGTCCAGGGACCGGAAGCGGATGATCTCATCGATGCGGTTGACGAACTCGGGCTTGAAGAAGTCGGCCGGTTCACCGGGCAGGTTGGAGGTCATGATGAGCACGGTGTTGGTGAAGTCCACCGTGCGACCCTGGCCGTCGGTGAGCCGCCCGTCATCGAGCACCTGCAGCAGCACGTTGAACACATCGGGATGGGCCTTTTCGATCTCATCCAATAACACCACCGAATAGGGCCGGCGCCGCACGGCCTCGGTCAGCTGACCGCCCTCTTCGTAACCGACGTAACCAGGGGGAGCACCGAGCAGTCGGGCCACGGTGTGCTTCTCCTGGTACTCGCCCATGTCGATGCGGATCATGGCCCGGTCATCGTCGAAGAGGAAGTTGGCCAGCGAGCGGGCCAGCTCCGTCTTGCCCACCCCGGTCGGGCCCATGAACAGGAACGAGCCGATGGGACGGTGGGGATCGGACAGACCTGAGCGCGACCGCCGGATAGCGTTGGCCACGGCGGTCACGGCTTCGTCCTGTCCTATGACACGCTCGTGGAGGACATCCTCCATCCGGACCAGCTTGGAGATCTCACCTTCCACGAGGCGGCTGACCGGGACCCCGGTCCAGCGGGCCACCACCTCGGCCACGTCTTCCTCGTCCACCTCCTCCTTCAACATCTTCTGGGCTGACTGCAGCTCGGCCAGCTTGGCCGTGGCCACGTCGATCTCGGCGGCCAATTCGGGCAGGCGGCCGTAGCGGATCTCGGAAGCCTTGGTCAGATCCCCGTCCCGCTCGAATCGTTCGGCATCGGAGCGAGCCGCCTCCAGTTCCTCCTTGAGGGCCCGGATGCCATCGATGGCGTCCTTCTCGGCCTGCCAGTGGCTCTTCATGGCATCGGCCTGCTCGGTCAGATCGGCCAGTTCGCGCTCCAGCGCATCCAGGCGCTCAATGGAGGCGGCGTCGGTTTCCTTGGCGAGGGCCACTTTTTCGATCTCGAGCTGGCGGCGTCGGCGCTCGACCACGTCGATCTCGGTCGGCATGGAATCGATCTCGATACGCAGGCGGGAAGCGGCCTCATCCACCAGGTCGATGGCCTTATCGGGCAGAAAGCGGCCGGTGACGTAGCGGTCCGACAGCACGGCCGCCGCCACCAGAGCCGAGTCCTGGATGCGCACCCCGTGGTGGACCTCGTAGCGCTCCTTGAGGCCGCGCAGGATGGCGATGCTGTCCTCCACACTGGGTTGGCCCACGAAGACCTGCTGGAAACGTCGCTCCAGGGCGGCGTCCTTCTCGATGTACTTCCGGTACTCATCCAGAGTGGTGGCGCCGATGAGGCGCAGCTCGCCCCGGGCCAGCATGGGCTTGATCATGTTGCCGGCGTCCATGGCCCCCTCGGCGGCGCCGGCGCCCACGATGGTGTGCAACTCATCGATGAAGGTGACGACCTCGCCCTCCGAGTCGGAGATATCCTTGAGGACGGCCTTGAGCCGCTCCTCGAACTCACCCCGGTACTTGGCCCCAGCGACCATCGAGGCCATGTCCAAGGCGATGAGGCGCTTGTTGCGCAGCGACTCGGGGACGTCGCCTTCCACGATGCGCCGGGCCAGGCCCTCCACGATGGCCGTCTTGCCCACCCCGGGCTCACCGATGAGGACGGGGTTGTTCTTGGTCCGGCGGGAGAGCACCTGGATCACCCGGCGAATCTCCTCGTCCCTCCCGATCACCGGATCCAGACGGCCCTTCCGGGCCGCCTCGGTCAGATCCATGCCGTACTTCTCGAGGGACCGGTACTGCTCCTCCGGGTTCTGGGAGGTGACCCGGTGGCTGCCTCTGATCTCCTTGAGCGCCTCCAGCACCTTGGCCCGGTCCAGGCCCAGCCGGTCGGCCATGACCAGCAGCAGGTGCTCGACGGAGATGTACTCGTCCCCCAGGTCGGCCCGGGACCGGTCGGCGTCCTCCAGAACCTGGTGCAGCTCCCGGCCCATCTGGGCCTCCGAGCCGTAGGAGCGGGGCAGCCGGGAGAGGCGCTCGGACACCTGGTTACGCAGGGACAGGGGCGCCTGGCCCAGCTTGTCCACCACCGGCAGGACCACGGTGTCCTCCTGGCCCAGCATGGCCGAGAGGAGGTGGTCGGGGGTCACCTCGGGGTTGCTGGCCGTCTTGGCCAGGGAAGCGGCCGCGCTGACCGCCTCGGTCGTCTTCTGGGTCCACCGGTTGGGGTCCAC
>DATLUK010000063.1:0-13988 GCA_035533195.1 Acidimicrobiales bacterium
CCAACGACAAGAGGAGGCCACCCAAGACAAACCGCTGAGGTTCCTACCCGGAGATCTGGTGGCCACCGGCAAGGAGTTCCGGTGGCCACCAGTCGGGAGGACTCATGGCCGCCAGTCGGGAGAATCCAATGGCCGTTGACATAGCGGCGGTTTCAGTCCCGCCCGCCGGTACCCCGTGGCGGTCTGGGTTCAGGTTCCTGGCCGCGTTGCGGTCACGTCCGAGGACGAGACCGCAACACCGGCAGGCGAACACCCGGTCCGACAACTCAATGCGGGGCTTGGCTTTCGCCCCGCAGGAACTGCACTTCTGCGTGGTATCTCTGGCCGGCAGGAGGACCACGGTCTTGCCCGCCTTGGTTGCCTGCCAGGCGAGAGTGGCCCGGAAGGCGCCCAGCCGGCGTCGGCTATCGAGCGGTTCAGGCCCGTCTTGGCCCGGCCCTTGCCCTTGGCCGACATGTTCTTGACCCCGAGCTTCTCGACTCCGATGCGGTCGTAGACCCCGACCACACCACCCGCAGGCCGACACGGCCGCCGGCGACAGCCACAACGAGGCGGTCGGCGTCGGCGACGCCCACTCCGCTGCCAGACACGGAGAACCCGTTGCGGGTCCAGCGGGCGGTGGCATAGCCGGCCTTGCGGGACTTGAACCGGGGGCGCCCGGCCGGGTTGGCCTTGTCAAGAACGCCCCAATCGACCGGTACAGGTCGCGCAGCACCTGCTGTTGGGGCACAGACGGCTGGGCGCCCAGCCACTCGAAGCGACCCCGCCAGTCGGTCAGCTCCTTGTCGGCGTCGCGGTAGTAGAGACTCTCGCCCTCGTAGCGCCACAGGTCCGACCAACGGCCCCGGGCGGTGTTCCACACCGCCCGGCAGGCGTCGAAGACGCCCTGGAGTGCCCGCTTCTGGGCGTCGTTTGGTGCGGAGCCGGTAGCGGTAGCGGGCCTCGACGACTGCCACCTACGTCGCCATCTTCTGGTTCTCGACGTATCGGCGCACCACTTCCAGCGGAGCGCCTCCCACGGTGGAGACGAACCACGACGCCGACCACAAGGCCCGAGCTTCGACCTCGATCACCTGGCCACCGGCCTCATCGACCACTCGGGCGATGATCTGCTTTAGCCGGGTCTCGACCCGGCCGGTCAGAAGCCGGCGCCGTTGCTTGGGGCACCAGATGATGTGGTACTTGGCCGAGTAGACCGTCTTGTTGGTCGAGCGGTAGCCCACGGTCAGATCATCGCGCCGAGGTGTGACACCTTCGGGCCTGGCGGCCCGAACGGGGCTCTGCCTCCCACGACTGAAGTCGTGGGCTTCCCGCCCCGGCCCCATTTTGGTGAAGGAAGGTCCAATCCTGGTCGGCGTGGATGGCCCGCCCGAGAGCAGAGAAGCCCTGGCCTGGGCAGCCGACCTGGCCCGGGCTACGGGAGCCAGTGTCCTTGCGGTGCACGCCGTCGGACTCCTGGAGAAGCTCGGTCCAGAGGGGTCTTCGGCCGCCGAACAGGAGGGGGCGGGTGTGGTCGTGGTCGGCAGCCGGGGAAGCGGAAGAGCAGCTCGGGGGGGCCTGGGCAGCACAAGCAGCCGCCTGGCCATGTCCTGCCCCGTTCCGGTGGTGATCGTCCCGGGCGCCCAAGTCGAGCGCTAGAGCGCCAAAGGTCCCGGCGCAGGACCGGGTCGAGACCGACCGTGGGCTCGTCCAGAACGACCAGGGGCGGATTCCCCAACAGGGCGGTGGCAAGGGACAGTCGGGTCTGTTCTCCTCCTGACAACCGCCGTCAGGTGGTGCCGGTGAGGCCCGAGGCCCACCCGTTCGAGTACCTGCGCAACATCGTCGTGTCCCACGCCGAGAAGGCCTCCGGGGCCTCAGTTGGCAAAGTCCCAGCCCCCGGCCCGATGGTGCTGGGCGAAGACGTTCTTGGCGATCAGGATGCGATGCACCTCATCGGGTCCGTCGGCCAGCCTCAGCGTCCGGGCCGTCTGGTACATCCGGGCCAGAGGAAGGTCCCCGGATACGCCGGCCGCGCCCCAGACCTGGATGGCTCGGTCCACGACACGGTGGTAGGCGGCGGGCACGAAGACCTTGATGGCGGAGATTTCGGTCCGGGCGGGCTGGCCACTGTCGATCTTTTCGGCACAGTGGAGAGTCATCATCCGCGAGGACTGGACGTCCATGTAGGAATCAGCCACGAAGGCCTGGATCATCTGCTTGGTCTCCAGCCGGCCCCCGTGTACCTCCCGGGCGGCCGCTCTTTCGACCATGAGGTCGAAGGCCCTCCACATCTGACCTATGGAGTTCATGCAGTGATAGACGCGGCCGGCCCCCAACCGGTCCTGAGCGGCCTGATGCCCGGAGCCGGTCTCCCCCAGCTGATTCTGTAAGGGGACCCTGACGTCGTCGTAGATGATCTCGCAATGGTCGCTCTCGACTCCCCAGACCTCGATGGCCCGGACCACGATGACTCCGGCAGTATCCCGGGGCACGATGATCTGGGTCATCCGTCCGGTCGGGGCGCCGGCTTCCTCGGTGCGGCACATGACAATGAAGAAGTCAGCTCTGGTCCCGTTGGACGTGAACCACTTGTGGCCGTTGATGACCCACTGGTCGCCCTCCCGGCGAGCCGTCGTCTGCAGGGAGCGGGGATCGGAACCGGGCTGATCGGGCTCAGTCATCGAAAACCCAGACTCGAGCCGACCATCAACCAGCGGGATGAGCCACTTCTCCTTCTGCTCCTCCGTCCCGTACCTGGCCAGCAGCGACTCGTTCCCAGAGTTGGGTGCCACCACCCCGAAGAGAGATGCCGCCCCGGTGGCGTAGGCAAGCACCTCGTACATGTAGGCCAGCTCGAGGAAAGACAGGCCGGCGCCCCCGTACTCCTCGGGGAGGTGAGGTGCCCAGAGACCCGCCTGCCTGACCCGGTCCCGGACGTGCTCCCGCAGCCGGGCGCTCTCCTTGACATCGGCGTCGCTGTACGAGCCGCGCTGCTCGTGGATCCAGAGCCGGTTCTCATTGGGGAGGATCTCTTCGGTCACGATGCGGGCGGTCAGCGAGCGCAGTTCGTTGATCCGGTCGCTCAGGCCAGGGACGGGTCGCATGTTCATGGGCACCCTGTGAACCTATGAGACCGTGAGAGAAAGAAATAGGGCCGATGGTCCCTACCTAAATGTGACCGCGACCACTGATAATGGGGGAGTGAGCAACAAGAGCAGGGCAAGGAAAGGCCGTTGAGCGTATGCGAGTCGTCTCCTGAGGTTCTGATAGCCGACATGGTGCGGCGCTGGGCGGTATCGCGTCCCAAGGCGTCCAGGCTGATGGCCGACCGGGCCGCCAACCTGGCCGTGCGTGCCTACGAGGATGGCGCCTCGATGGCCGAGGCGTGTGAGTTGGCCCGAAGCTACGTCGGATCCTGGCTTCGCCACCCGGCCAGCGGCACTCGGCGCTTCCTGGACCTGGCCCAGTCCACCTGAGTCACCACCGCAGACGTGGACAGCCCCGGAGGCTCGGGTGCCGGCCGCGCTGACCGTAGCCCGTGAGGCGTCCCGGCTGGCGACGGAGCTTCGCTCACCGGGGCACCGACGCGTCGTCAAGCCGGTGGCGCACCTCGACCAAGGCGGAGGCGATCTGGTGACGCCCCGAGCGGTGGTGGCTCAGCAGCTCGCAGAGCAGGTTCTCCAGTGGCCCTGCGACCTCGGGTCCGAGCTCGACGGCCAGATCCCATATCTCCAGGAGTGACGCGGACAGGTGACCGAACGGCAAGTCGGTGGAGGCCGCGGTCAGGTCGGCTTCCAGCAGCTCTACCGCCTCCCTGAGCCGGTCGCGACAGGAGGCGGTGGCGTCCGCCGGCAGAGGGTGGAAGCCAGCCGGCGCATCGATCTCGACGGTGTCCGATTCGGACAGGAGCCAGTTGAGATCGCTTGGAAGACCATCCTCGTCCAACTCGGCATGGCACCAGATGCCGGGATCGCTTACGCGGGTCAGGCTCATGGGAGTCAACCTTTCTTCCTTGTCTGTTGCCAGCCTCAGCCCGCCAGGGGCGCCGGAGAAGGGCCATAAGTCACCACTGGTCGCTCTGTGCCCAACTGGGGGACCGAAGGGGCCGTTAGGCCCTATTGGGCTGAGTTCGAATTGGCCCAAGCTGGACCCGGTCGAGCGCGCGTGGGAGGTACCAGTCATGGTTGTAGACGCAAGCCATCCGATTGTGGTCGGGATCGACGGCTCCGGTGGGTCCTATGAGGCGCTGGAGTGGGCTGCCACCTACGCCGAGGAGACGGGCCGGGCGGTCGTGGCTATCTGCGCCTGGGAGTATCCGGCCTCGTATGGCTTCTACGTGGGGGCGGACGTCTGGGACCTAGGCGCCACCTCCCGGGTGATGGCCGAGGAGCAGGTGGCCAAAGTGCAGGAACAGCATCCTGCGGCCCGGATAGATCTACAGGTGGTGGAGGGCCATCCGGGCCAGATTCTGGTCGAAGCGTCAGAAGATGCCGCCTTGTTGGTAGTGGGCTGCCGGGGGCGAGGTGGCTTCATCGGGATGCTCGTGGGTTCCACCAGCACCCACTGCGTCCACGCCGCTGCCTGTCCGGTCTTGGTCTATCGCTGAGCTCGGCGGGCCCGAGCGGGCCCGGCGGCCAGACTGTGACTTGATGAGCTCCGCTCTCTCCCCGCAACTGCCGGCGCGGCCGGACCAGTGGGAGTCCGATGTGGTCCTGAGCGACGGCGGCACCCTTCATTTGCGCCCGATCCGCTCCGAGGATGCCGATCGGTTGGTCGAACTCCACTCCCGCCTGTCGCCAACCACCATCTACTACCGCTTCTTCAGCTATCACCCTCGCCTGGCGGATAAGGAGGTCGCCCGCTTCACGCAGGTGGACTACAGCGACCGAATGGCCTTCGTGGCTGTTGCCGGGCCGGGTCAGCTGGTGGCTGTGGCCCGATACGACCGGGTACCAGGGTCGGACTCGGCCGAGGCCGCCTTCGTGGTCGATGACCCCTACCAGGGTAAAGGCCTCGGAACCCTGCTTCTCGAGCATCTGGCCGCCTACGCCCGAGCCCAGGGCCTGCACCGATTCGTGGCCGATACGCTGGCCGACAACCGCGCTATGCGCGACGTCTTCCGCCACGCCGGCTTCGCTGAGACCTCCAAGTTCGACGGCGGTGTTGTGCGGATCACGCTCGATCTGCAGCCGACCTCTGAAGCCGTGGCCGCCGCCGACGAGCGCGACCAGCTGGCCGTGGTTCGCTCCGTGGACCGACTGCTCAGGCCCCGCTCGGTGGCGGTCATAGGCGCCGGGCAGAGACCTGGCACCATCGGTCACGAGATACTGGTGACCCTGCTGCGGGACGGGTTCACCGGCCCCGTCTACCCGGTGAATCCCAATGCAATACAAGTGGCCGGGCTCAGCGCCTACGCCGACCTGGGCAGCATCCCGGGACCGGTTGACCTGGCCGTGGTGGTCGTGCCGGCTGAGCGGGTTGGTGAGGTGGTCCTCGACTGTGGAAGAAAGGGGGTCCGGGGTCTGGTGGTCATATCCGCCGGGTTCGCGGAGACGGGCGTGGAAGGGGCTGCGTCGCAGCAGGCACTGGTTGGTCTCGCCCACGCCTGGGGGATGAGGATGATCGGGCCCAACTGCATGGGCGTGATCAACACCGACGCCGCTATCTCGATGAACGCCACCTTCGCCCGTCTGCCGCCGGTGCCGGGAGGGGTCGGATTCTGCTCCCAGTCCGGTGGGCTCGGAATCTCGATTCTGGAGGAGTGCGCCGTCCGGGGCCTCGGCTTGTCAACGTTCGTCTCTATGGGCAACAAGGCCGACGTGAGTGGGAATGACCTTTTGCGCTACTGGGAGCAGGATCCGGCCACTCGGGTGGGACTGCTCTATCTCGAGTCGATCGGCAACGCCCGGGCCTTCCGGCGGATCGCCGAGCGCTTCTCGCGGATCAAGCCTCTCTTAGCGGTGAAGGCGGGGCGGACGGCGGCGGGACAGCGATCGGCTTCGTCCCACACTGCCGCCATGGCCAGTTCCGACGCCGCCGTCGACGCCCTGTTCCGGGCAGCTGGGGTGATCCGGCTCGATCGCCTCGAGCAACTCTTTGACACCGCCTCCTATCTCTCGACCCAGCCGCCGCCGGCCGGACCCCGGGTGGCCATCGTGGGCAATAGCGGTGGCCCGGGCACTCTGGCCGCTGATGCCTGCGAGGGCCGCGGCCTGGAGATTCCAACCCTCTCGGAGGCCACTCAGTCCGAGCTACGCAACTTCCTGGCCGCCGGGGCAGCGGTCGGAAACCCGGTCGACATGGTTGCCTCGGCCGGTCCGGATGAGTACGAACGAGCCATAGATCTGCTGGCCGCCGACCCGGACGTGGACGCCGTGCTGGCCATCTTCACTCCCCCCATCGTGACTCGCGCCGATGACGTCGCTCGGGCCGTGGCTCGCGCCGCCGCTCGGACGGACAAGCCGATTCTGGCCAACTTCCTCAGTACCCCGGGGGTGATCGATGCCCTCCGGACGGCGCCCCGTCCGGTGCCGCAGTTCTCCTACCCGGAGTCGGCGGCCGACGCCCTGGCTGCGGCCCTGGCCTACGGGAGGTGGCGCCGACGGCCGCCCGGTGTGATCCCGGAGCTCGACGGAATCGACCGGGACGTAGCTCGTCGGCTGGTAAGCGATGAGCTGACCCAATCGCCTGGTGGAGTCTGGCTCGACGCGGCCGGGACCACCGACCTCATGGCCTGCTACGGGATCGCCACCTTGGCCGTCCGTCGGGTGGACAGCGCCGCCGAAGCCGCGCTGGCTGGCGCCGGCATGGGCTTTCCAGTCGCCCTCAAGGCGGCCTCTCCGGTGATAGTCCACAAGACGGAGGAGATGGCGGTGGTGATCGGCCTCCGGGATGCCGCCGCCCTGGAATCCGCCTATATGGAAATGGAGGACCGGCTGGGAACTCGAATGGGGGGCGGCCTGGTCCAGGCCATGGCTCCGCCGGAGGGCATTGAGACAATTGTCGGAGCAGTCCAGGATCCGGCCTTCGGGCCTTTGGTCCTTTTCGGTCCGGGCGGCACCCTGGCCGAGCTCAGCGAGGATTCTCGCCTGCTCAGCGCGCCGCTGACCGACATCGATGCCTCGGAGGCGGTGCTCCAGAGCCGCGTCCACCGGTTGCTCTCCGGTTACCGCGGCCAGCCGGCCGTCGATATCGACTCGGTCATCGGAGTGGTGCAGCGGGTGAGTCAGCTGATCGTGGACCTACCGGAAGTGGCCGAACTCGACATCAATCCGCTCACCGCCGGCATCGGGGGCGCGGTGGCGGTCGACGTGAAGGTGAGGGTGGCCCCGGTTTCCGCCCATCCGGAGCTGGAGGTGCGCCGGCTCCGGTGATCCCGGAACTTAGAGCCTGACCTTTGGCCCTGTTGCCCGCCCCTACCCGGGCGCGGCCAGGGAGTAAGCCTAGTGGTGACCTTCGACTGGTGACCTTCGCCTCTGCTCTGGAGACCTGACCTTTGGCCCTGGCCAGAGGCCGGACCCGGGCCTCAGGATGGACAGGTGGAAAGGACGGTTGTCGAGACCCCGGGGTCCTATGTCGTTCTGGTTCCGGAGTTCATCGATCAGGTCCAGGACATCATCACGGTCGGGGAGTTCTATGAGAAAGCTGCCGGTGAACACATCATCCTTACTATCCTTACTTGACCACGAGCCTCGTTCCGACTTCGGCCGTCGCCTGGTCGAACGGCGTGAACAGTTGGGACTCTCCCAGCAGGCGGCGGCGGCGGGGGCAGCCATGGACACCGGGTATCTGGACTACCTCGAGTCCAGCCCTGGTCCCGACCCGTCTCGCGCCACGATCCTGCGCCTGGCGGCCGCCCTGAAGACGACGCCGGCTGTCTTGCTCGGGGACGGGGTGTTGGCGCCACCTGGTCAAGGAGGCCCGCAACCGGGGGCCAGGCTGATCGACCTCGATACCTCCGAATCCCTCGCCCTGGTGGCGGATGGCGGCGTGGGCCGGCTCGTCTATCTGGAACAAAGGGGTCCGGCGGCCATCCCCGTCAACTTCCGGATGTTCGAAGGCGACATCGTCTTCCGCACCGCGCCGTCGACCCAGTCGGCGGCCCGGGCCGGCCAGCAGAGGGTGTCTTTCGAGGTGGATCACATCGATGACGCGCTCAGGGAAGGCTGGAGCGTCCTGGTCAGCGGCCGGTCACGGGTTGTCTCGGATCCGGCCGAGCTGGCCGAGCTGCAGGCCCTGGAGCTTCGGCCCTGGGCCGCCGGGCATCGGAACGTTTACATTCGGATCATCCCGGAGGAGGTCACCGGGCGTCGGATCCGCGCCGACGGCTGAGGACAGGATTCGGCCGGCCAGCCCGCTTCCTCCCTCGGTAGGTCCCGAGGGCCGGATCCCACCCACGTCCGGTCGTGCAATAGTCGAGAGACACCTTCCACCGCCCTGAAGAGGAGGCCTCTCGTGCAGTACACCAAGCTCGGAACCACCGGTCTGGACGTATCCCGGATCTGTCTGGGATGCATGAGCTACGGAATGGCCGGACGAGGCAACCATGAATGGACCCTGGACGAGCAGGCCTCCCGGCCCTTCATCCAGCGGGCCGTCGAAGCCGGAATCAACTTCTTCGACACCGCCAACGTCTACTCGGACGGCACCAGCGAGGAGATCGTCGGTCGGGCGCTGGCCGATTTCGCCAACCGGGACGAGATCGTCCTGGCCACCAAGGTCAACGGCCGTATGCACGCCGGCCCGAACGGCCAGGGCCTGTCCCGCAAGGCGATCATGTCCGAGATCGATAACAGCCTTCGCCGCCTCGGCACCGACTACGTGGACCTTTACCAGATTCATCGATGGGACCGCACCGTGCCCATCGAGGAGACTCTCGAGGCTCTCCATGATGTGGTCAAGGCGGGCAAGGCCCGCTACATCGGGGCCTCCTCCATGTGGGCCTGGCAGTTCTCCAAGGCGCTCTACCTGGCTGACCGGCACGGCTGGACCCGTTTCGTGACCATGCAGAACCACTACAACCTCCTCTACCGGGAGGAGGAGCGGGAGATGATGCCGCTCTGTAAGGACCAGGGCATCGGGGTGATCCCCTGGAGCCCGCTGGCCCGGGGACGGTTGACCCGGGACTGGGATGCCTCCACCGCCCGCAGCGAGACCGACGCCTTCGGGCGGATGCTTTACCAGGACGAGGACAAGACCATCGTCGAGCGGGTGGCCGAGGTGGCTCAGGCCCGCGGCGTGTCCCGGGCCCAGGTGGGCCTGGCCTGGATGCTCTCCAAGCGGTACGTCACCGCCCCCATCGTGGGGGCCACCAAGACCGCCCATCTGGAGGACGCCATCGCGGCGGTGGATCTTCGCCTGGACGAGGAGGAGATCAAGCGGCTGGAGGAGCCCTACACACCGCACGCGGTGGCGGGTTTCGCCTGATCGGCACTGACCAGCCGGGCGTCACCGGCCTCCTCCGCCTGCGGGTCGGTGCGGTGGCCGCCGGCGGCGGCTGCGTGGCCCGCACCGGGGACGGCCAGGTCGTCTTCGTCCGCCATGCCATCCCCGGAGAGGTCGTCCTGGCCCGGGTCACCCACGCCACCCGCTCCTTCCTACGGGCTGACGCCATCGAGATCATCGAGGCCTCCCCGGACCGGGTGGCGCCCCCGTGCCCCTACGCCGGACCGGGACTCTGCGGTGGCTGCGACTGGCAGCACGTCGTCCTGGCCCGCCAGCGCCGGCTGAAGGCCGACCTGCTGGGCGAACAGCTCCGGCGCCTGGCCGGTCTCGAGGTGGCCGTCACGGTCGGGGAGGTCCCTGGCGCGCCGGACGGGCTGGGGTGGCGGACCCGGGTCCGCTACAGCATCGACCGGGCGGGTCGGGCCGGCTTCCGCCGCCACCGCTCGCACCAGGTCCAGCCGGTGGAGCGCTGTCTCATCGCCGCCCCTGAGGTCCAAGCCGAAGGGGTGACGGCCCGGCGCTGGCCGGGCGTTGAATCGGTCGAAGTGCCGGGCCCGCCGGAGCGGGTGGTGCGGGGCCGGTCCTTCCGGGCCGGTCCTGGTGCCTTCTGGCAGGTGCACCCGGCTGCCCCGGAGGTACTGGTGGGCGCTCTCTTGGAGGGCCTGGCCCCGCGCCCGGGTGAGGTGGTGGCTGATCTGTATGGGGGGGCGGGCATCTTCGCCGCTTTCCTGGCCGAGGCGGTGGGGGAAAGCGGTCGGGTGGTCCTGGTGGAGGGCAACCGGGGGGCGGCGGCCAGCGCCGAGGAGAACCTGGCGGGCCTTTCCCAGGCCGAGGTGGTGACCGCCCGGGTGGGCGCCGACGTCTTGGATCTCATCGGCCCGGTGGACCTCATCGTCTTGGACCCTCCCCGGGCGGGGGCGGGTCTGGAGGTGAGCGCCGCCCTGGCGGCATCATCGGCCCGGGCCGTGGCCTACGTCGCCTGTGACCCGGCGGCGCTGGGTCGGGATCTGCGGGTCTTCCTCGGCGCCGGCTGGGAACTGGCGTCGCTGCGGGCCTTCGACCTGTTTCCGATGACCGAACATGTCGAGGCGGTGGCCTTCCTCGCCCCGCCGGCCTGAGACACCCACCGTGAGCTCCTCCGACGGGGCTCGGGCCGGCGGCGTAGCTTCCTCGGCATGACCATTGCCAGGATGGAGTTCGGGCGGACGGGGCATGTCAGCAGCCGGGTGATCTTCGGGGCGGCCGCCCTGGGCCGGGTCCGCCAGGACAAGGCGGACGAGGTTCTGCCGGTGCTGTTGGAATTCGGCGTCAACCACCTCGATACCGCCGCCTCCTATGGGGACTCCGAGCTGCGCCTGGCTCCGTGGCTGGCCGGCCACCGGCGGGACTTCTTCCTGGCCACCAAGACCGGTGAGCGCAGTGGGCCCCGGGCCCGGGCCGGACTGGAGCGGTCCCTGGAGCGCCTCGGCACCGATCACGTCGATCTCATCCAGCTCCACAACCTGGTGGAGGAGGACGAGTGGGAGACGGCCCACGGGCCGGGCGGAGCGGTGGAGGCCATGGTGGCCGCCCGGGAGCAGGGCCTGGTCCGTTTCATCGGGGTGACCGGTCACGGCCTGCGCATCCCAGGCATGCACCGCCGCAGCCTGGCCCGCTTCGACTTCGACTCGGTGCTGTTCCCCTACAACCACGTGCTCATGGCCGAGCCGGCCTACCGCTCCGACGTGGAAGCGTTGATCGATCTGTGCGCCGATCGGGGTGTGGCTGCCCAGACCATCAAGTCCGTCGCCCGCCGGCGCTGGCCCGACGGATTCGAAGGCCCGCGCTACAGCTGGTACGAGCCGGTGCCCGAGGACGACGGCGCCGTCGAGCGGGCCGTGCACTTCGTGCTGGGCGAAGCGCGGGTTTTCCTCAACACCTCGAGTGATCTGCACCTGCTGCGCCCCACCCTGGAGGCGGCATCCAAGACGGTGACCGCCCCCGCCGCCGATGCACTGGCGGCCGACGTGGAGCGCCTGGCTATGACACCCATCTTCGACGGCGCCGAGCTCGAGCGGATCTGAGCCGGCCGGCCCCGCGCCAGGCGGCGCGGCGACCCCCCCCGCCGGCCCGCGCCGGTGCCCCCCCGCCGGCGCTCCCGCGCCGCGCTCACTCCTTGGCGCTGCGGGCGTAGTCGTCCTGGGTCATCGGTTCCTCGGAGAAGGCCACGGTCACGTGCTGTTCGGGCCGGCGTTGGTTCTGGGTGGCCTGGAGGGCCATCGACCGCTGGTCGGCCTCGGTGAGGGGAGGCTGCACGATGCCCCGGGGCCAGAGCCGGCGGGCCAGCACGGTGTTGACCTCGGCGGCGTAGACCGACATCTCCACGCCGATGTAGACCCAGGCCAGGAGGCCGAGGACCAGGCCGAAGACTCCGTAGACGGCGCTGTCGTTGCGCAGGTCGTGGCCGATCAGGTAGCCGCCGGCGGCCTGCAGGAGGGTCCAACCCACCCCGCCGATGACGGCTCCGGGCCAGAGGTGGCGGGTCTCCACCACCCGGGGGGTGAGGGTACGGAAGGCCAGGAAGTACTGGCCGATGTTCACCACCACCGCCACTGCCTCACCCACCAGGCCGAGGGCCAGGTTGTGGCGTCCGAAGGTGCCGAAGCCGGCGGCGAAGGTGGTGAGGATGAGGCCGAGTCCGATCACACCGAGGAAGCTGAAGCTGCGGGCAACCCGCTTGATGTAGCTGGGCCGCTGCGGACCGGGCAGGTTCCAGATCTGGGCCATGGTGAAAAGACCGGCCTGGGCCACGCCGGTGGTGCCCCACAGCAGCATGACCAGGCTGACGACCAGAGCGACCGCCGACCCCCGCTGCAGGGCGTGGATGTTCTGGCCCAGTTCCGCGCCGATGACGGGGAACTGGGACAGGGTGGAGTGCAGCACGGCGTTCCGGGCGGAGGCCGAGTGGCCCAGAACCAGGCCGAGCACGGTGACCAGGAGGAGCAGCAGGGGGAAGATGGCCCCGAAGGCGGAGTAGGCCAGGTTGGACACCAGCGTCCCGGCGTTGTCGTCCCCGAACTTCTTGTTCACGGCAAAGAGAAAGGCGACGGGGGTGTGGCCCTGCTGGAAGGAGTCGACCCGGCGGGCGACACGTTCAATGGCATTCACCTTCGACCTGTACCCAATGGGCGGTTCAGGAAAGCCCGACACACAGCGTTAACCGATCCGACCCACGCCCGAAACGCGCCACTGGTTCTCTGAAATGACCACCATCCGAGGAGGGGCGACCCGTGCTTCTGGCCATGAGACTGTCGATGCCCGACCGACCGGGGATGCTCGCCCAGGTGACCCAGGCGCTGGCCGCGACCGACGCCGACATCGCCACGGTGGAGATAATCGAGCGGATCTCCGGGGTAGTGGTGGACGAATTCACCCTCACCACACCGTCGATGGATCCGATCGCCCTGTCCCGGGAGATGGAGGCCGTGCCCGGCGTGGTGGTGGAATCGGTCCGCACGGTGGAGGAGCAGCCATCCTCCATCGCCCTGCTGGAACTGGCCGCCGAACTGTCCGCCCAATCGGGCGACCGGCTGGCCACCCTGGTGGCCGGGGTGCCCCGGGCCATCCGGGCGGCGTGGTGCCTGGCCGTCTCGGGTGACTACCGGGGTGGCACCCGGGTCCTCGGCATGAGCCCGGGTGCGCCCCGGATCACAGCCGAGCGCCTGCCGTGGCTTCCCCTGGAGAAGCCGCGGCGCCTGGCCGCGGCGGGGTGGATGCCGACGTCCTGGCGGATGCGGGCTGCCCTGGGGGGCCTGGAGTTGGCCGCCTGGCCCCTCGGCAGTTCCTCGGTGGCCCTCTTGGTCGGTCGCTACTCCGGCCTGCGATTCCGCAACCCCGAACTGCGCCAGGTTGAGCTGCTGATCGACATCGCCGGCGTCGACGGCGGGGTGACGGTCGATCTTTCCACCCGCATGCTGTCCGAGGCCTGAGACCGCCGTTGGGAACGGGCCGATCCGGGATGGCGACGGCCCCAGGGAGTCCGCATGTGCTGCCCCGACCCCTCCTTCGACCCCGCTTGCAGTTCGCTTCGGGGACTAGCGGGGAACCAGGCCTGAGGTACATATATGAGTGGCGAACACCCACCCGTTGTTTGTTACAAAATAATTGTGACACGAACATATATTCGCCATAACACGACAAAGTTCAAGATTTTCGGGGGTGCGTCTGAGGTGCATATATCGCCCGCCGGCCGCCAGCAAGGGCCCGGCGTGGAGGGGTCCGAGGTCGGGCTGGCCCTCCCAGAGCGGGGCCGCTACCGGTTGACGGTCAGGTTGTAGAGGGTTACACCCCCGATGGTCTGGGAGCCGAAGTTGGTCTCCACCCAACTGGCGATCTGGCTGGCGTAGTCACCGTTCTGGTTCTGCCCGGCGCCGAAGCCCCCGCCGGCGATGAAGTAGTGGATGGCGCCCGCCGCCACCCAGGTCTTGAACTGGGCCAGGGTCGGGGCCGGATCGGTGCCGTTGAATCCGCCGATCGCCATGACCGGGTCGCCACTGGCCAGCTGGTAGCCGGCGGCCGAGTTG
>DATLUK010000064.1:0-7192 GCA_035533195.1 Acidimicrobiales bacterium
TACTCCTCGATGGTGGCCGTCTTGTCGGGCATGCGCGCAGGGATTCCTTCGTAAGTACAGGGACTCGGTGTCCGGTACCGTTCCGCCGCTCCTCTCCTGGTTGACCAGGAGCCGGGCAGGTGACCCCGGTCGTCCGGGATCGCGGAAATATTAGCAGGCGGGGCTACCTTGGCCCGGTGGCCGACCCTGTGCCGCCCTCCGAGGACGTGCTCGCGGTCACCCGGGGATGCCGGGTACCCCTGTCCGAACTTACCTGGAGGTTCACCACCAGTGGTGGCCCCGGGGGCCAGCACGCCAATCGCTCCCACACCGCCGCCGAGGTGATCTTCGACGTGGAGGCCTCCGCGGCCCTCGGCCCCCGCCAGCGGGCCCGGCTGCTGGACAGGCTCGGCCCGGTGGTCCGGGCCTCGGCCTCCGAGGAGCGCTCCCAGGTGCGGAACCGCGTCCTGGCTTTGGACCGGCTCCGCTCCCGCCTGGGCGCGGCCCTAGCCGTGCAGACACCCCGGGTGGCCACCCGGCCGAGCCGGGGGGCAAAGGAGCGGCGCTTGGATGAGAAGCGGCGCAACGCCGAGCGGAAGCGGGAGCGCCGCCTGCCGCCGGAGTAGCTGGTCCCTGGCGCCGGCCTGTCTGCAAGGCGCCGGTTGGTGGCTCCGGCGGCGTCTAGTGGGTCAGGCGAGCCCGGACCTCGGCCACGTCCTTGCCCATCTGGGCCACCAACTCCTCGGCCGAGTCGAAGCGCAGTTCGTCCCGCAGCCGGCCCAGGAAGCGGACCCGGGCCTCCTCTCCATAGAGGTCCCCGTGGAAGTCGAGGAGGTGGGCCTCCAGGAGGAGCGGCGCCCCCTCCGGGTAGAAGGTGGGGCGACGGCCGAGGGAGAGGGCGGCGGTGATGGAGCTGCCGTCCGGACGCTGGTAGCGGCCGGCATAGATGCCATCGGCGGGCAGGAGGATGTCAGCGGGCACAGCCACGTTGGCGGTGGGGAAGCCCAATTCGGCTCCGGCCCGGCCATCCCCGTGAACCACCTGGCCCCGGACCTCGTGGGGCCGGCCGAGGAGGGGGATGACCGCATCGACCGAGCCCTCCGATAGCAACCGACGGATGCGAGTGGAGGAGACGGCCTGGGTCCCGGCGTCCTCACCGACCAGGCGCATCCCCAGTACATCGAAACCGAGCTGGTTGCCCATCTCGGACAGGAGCGCGACATTGCCCCGCCGGCCCTGGCCGAAATGGAAGTCGTGGCCGACCACCACGCTGCGGACCCGGAGCCGGCCCAGCAGCATCTCGGACACGAAGTCCTCGGCCGATTCCTCCGACCGGGCCGGATCGAATCGGACCACCAGGGTCCGGTCGACCCCGGTGTCAGCCAGCAACTCGAGCTTCTGGGCCAGGTCGGTCAGCAGCGGCGGCGCCGAGTCGGGCCGGACCACGCTGGCCGGGTGGCGGTCGAAGGTGACCACGATGCTCTCGGCCTCCTGGGCCGCCGCTCGCATGCGGACCTCGGCTATGACCGCCCGGTGCCCGACGTGGACCCCGTCGTAGGCCCCGATGGTTATGACCGACCCGCGCCGGGGAGGCTCGAAGTCCTCGGTGTCCTGGATCACCTGCACTGCCGTCGAGACTAACGGCGGGCGGCTGGGCCCCTTACCGGCCTCAGCTGCCGGCGTTGGCCGGTTGGAGGATGACCGCCGCCCGGAGCTGTGACTCCCCCGCCGCCTCGTATACCCCGACCAGGCCCCCGGCCTCATCCAGAACCGCCCAGGGACCCGGGCCGGTTGCGCCCAGACGACCCCGGTCCAGGGGGCGTCCCTGGCTGGCGTCAGCGCGGCCGTCAGCGTCGAGGCGGAGCGGGTCCAGGAAAGAAACAGCGTCGGCCGGAGGAGCCACGCGCGACGCCTCGACCTCGTCCAGAGGGACAGCCCCCTCCACCTTGAACGGACCGACCGCCGTTCGCCTCAGCCGGCTCATATGAGCTCCCCCGCCGAGGGCCCGTCCTAGGTCATCGACCAGGCTGCGGACGTAGGTGCCCGAAGAGCATTGGACTTGGAAGCGGTAGCGGGGCCCGGCGGCGCCGGCGCCTCCGGCGGCGGGCTCGGCCACCTCCCACGGCTCGACCGGCTCCACCTCGAAGACTGACACCGTCACCGGCCGGGGCCGGCGCTCAATTTCCACGCCCTCCCGGGCCAGTTGGTGGAGGCGCCGGCCGCCGACCTGCACCGCCGAGACCATCGGAGGCACCTGCTGCAAGTCACCGGTCAGGGCGGCGGCGGCCGCTTCCGCCTGTGCGGGGGACACTCCCGACATGTCCCAGGTTCCCGTTACCTGACCGGAGGCGTCGAGGGTGTCGGTGGCGGTCCCGAGGACCAACTCCCCGATGTAGGTCTTGGCCAGCGGGCTCAGGAACCGGAGCAGGCGGGTGGCCCGGCCCACCCCCAGGAGGAGAACCCCAGTGGCGTCGGGGTCCAGGGTGCCGCCGTGGCCGACCTTCTTTTCCGACAGGGCCCGGCGGCAACGGGCTACGACGTCGTGGGACGTGCATCCGGTCGGCTTGTCCACTACGAGCAGGCCGTCGAGGCCCACGGCGCTCAGGCGCCCCCACCGCTCAGGGCCCGGCGGACAGCAGCCACGGCGTCCTGGATCCCGAGAGTGGTGACGAAGCCGGAGGCGTAGCGGTGCCCCCCTCCGCCCAGGGACTGGGCCACCGCTCCTACGTCGGGACCGTCCACCGAGCGCAGCGACACCCGGGTGCCCTCGGGCGCCTCCTTGGCCACCACCGCCACCGACGCTTCGGCTGTGCGCCGGACCAGGTCGATGAGGCCTTCTGTCTCGTCCAGGTCGACGCCGTGGCGAGCCAGATCGTCAGTGGTCACCCAGGCCGTCACCATTCCCAACGGCTCGTCCAGCTCGGCTCGGGCCAGGACATCGGCCACCAGCTTCAGATAGGCGAAACGGCTCTTTTCGAACAGCTCCCGGGTGATAAACGCGATCGGTAGCTCGAAGGCGGCCAGCTCCTGGGCCAGAGCAAAGACCTCAGGTGTGGTGTTGGAGTACTGGAACCGGCCGGTGTCGGTCACCAGTCCGGCATAGATGCACTCCGCCGAGTCCCGGTCCAGCTCCCAGCCCAGGCGGTCGGCCAGCCGGCGAACCAGAACCGCCGTAGCGGCGGAGTCCGGATCGACCAGGTTGATCGTCCCGTAGCAAGCGTTGCTGGCGTGGTGATCTATGACGACCAGTTCACCGGCTTGGCGGGCCGCCTGACCCAGTGATCCCAGCCTCTCCATCGATCCGCTGTCGAAGGTGACCATGACCTCGGGGCTGGGGGGAAAGTCGGCCGCCTTGGTGACCGTGTCCAGCCCCGGGAGGAAGGCGTAGTGGGGGGCGACGTGGTCGGGCTCGGGCCAGGCTGCCACCGAGGCCTTACCGTGGCTCCGGCACAGCAGATGCAGGGCCAGCATGGAGCCCAGGGCGTCCCCGTCGGGCTGCACGTGGCAAGCGAGAGCCACCTCCCGGGCTGAGCGGATCGCCTCCGCCGCCTGGTCAAGGGCGGTCTCGACGTTCATGGTGAGGGGTCTCCCCCGGTGGAAGGGACCTCGGGCTCCTGGCGGATCCGGCGGATGGCGTCCTCGATGGCTGAGCCGGCCACCACCGCCGGATCGGCCCGGAAGCTCAGCCGAGGCGTTCGTTTGAGCCGGGTCTGGCGGGCGACCGCCGCCTGCAGGGCGACCCGGTCCGCCTCCAGCCGCTCGGCGGCCTCATCCGGCAGGGAGGCCAGCCACACGGTGGCGTTGCGCAGGTCGGCCTCCACGGTCACACCGGTGATGGTGAGGAGCTGGTCATCCCGCTCGGCCAGGCGCTCGAGCTCTTCGGCCAGCACCTCTCTGAGCACCTGGTTGAGCCGGTAGGTCCGGGGGTATCGGGGGCTGCTCCGGTTCGGGCGGGGCGACGGCATCAGGCGTCCTCCCGCTCCAGCCAGCTGCGCTCTACGCCAAGGACCTCGACGTCGGGGTGGGACCACACGAAGCGCTCGACTTCATCGAGCACCTCCTCGGCGTGTGACACCGTCGAAGCCACCACGGCCATACCCAGGCTGGCCCGCTGCCACTGGTCCTGGTGGTCCACCTCGGCCGCGGCAACGTGGAAGCGCCGGCGGGTGCCCTCGAGTATGGGCTTGACCACGGCCCGCTTCGATTTGAGCGAACGGCTCGCAGGAAGGTGAAGCTCGACCCGCAACGCCGCTACGTGCGTGGGATCTCCTTTTCCTCGAAGGTCTCGATCACATCCCCTGAGTGGAGGTCCTGGAAGTCGGACAGGCCGATGCCGCACTCGAACCCGGCCTGGACTTCGCGGACGTCGTCCTTGAACCGGCGCAGGGAGTTGATGGTGCCCCGCCAGATGATGGTGCCCTCCCGCAGGAACCGCACCTTCGATCCCCTGGTGATGACGCCGTTGGTGATGTGGCAACCGGCGATGGCACCGATGCGGGGGACACGGAAGATCTCCCTGACCTCGGCGTCCCCGGTGACGACCTCTTCGAACTCCGGCGCCAGCATGCCGAGCATGGCGGCCTGTATCTCCTCGATGACCTTGTAGATGATCTCGTAGGTCCGGATCTCGACGTCGGCTGCGCCGGCCAACTCCCTGACCTTGCGGTCCGGCCGGACGTTGAAACCGATGATGGTGGCGTTGGAGGCGGCGGCCAGGTCCACGTCGTACTGGCTGATCCCGCCCACGGCGCGGTGGACGAAGGACAGCTTGACGTCCTCCCGCTCCAGCTTGCGCAATGACTCGGTAAGGGCTTCGAGAGAGCCCTGCACGTCGGCCTTGACGATCAGGTTGAGGACCGCCGCCTCGCCCCGCTGGATCTGCTCGAAGATGTCCTCGAGCTTGGCTCCCGGCGTGGCCGATGGAGTCGGGTTGTAGCCCTGGGTGCGGTAGCGCTGCTCCCGCGTCTCACCGATGGTCCGGGCGGTGGAGAGGTCGCTGGTGACCCGGAACTCGTCACCGGCCCGGGGCACGTCAGAGAGCCCGAGGACCTGGACCGGCATGGACGGAGCGGCTTCTTTGATGTTGTCGCCCAGGTCATCGATGAGGGCGCGAACGCGGCCCCAGGCCGCCCCGGCCACCAGGTGGTCTCCCACCCGCAGGGTGCCCGCTTCGACCAGGACGGTGGCGACCGGCCCGCGGCCGATGTCCAGGTTGGCCTCCAGCACCGACCCTCGGGCCCGGCCCTCGGGATTGGCGGTCAGCTCCTCGACGTCGGCCACCACTATGAGCTGCTCGAGCAGGTCGTCCACGCCCAGGTTCTGCAGGGCCGACATCTCGACCATGATCGTGTCCCCGCCCCACTGCTCGGGGACGAGGCCCAGCTCCGAAAGCTGCTGCATGACCCGGTTGGGATCGGCGTTCTCCCGGTCGATCTTGTTGATGGCCACCACGATGGGCACGTCGGCGGCCTTGGCGTGGTTGAGGGCCTCGACGGTCTGGGGCATGACCCCGTCATCGGCGGCCACCACCAGGACGGCTATGTCGGTCACCTCGGCGCCGCGGGCCCGCATGGCCGTGAAGGCCTCGTGGCCCGGGGTGTCGATGAAGGTGATGGTGCGGCCTTCCTTCTCCACCTGGTAGGCGCCGATGTGCTGGGTGATGCCGCCGGCCTCACCGGCCACCACATTCGTCTCCCGGATGCGGTCGAGCAGCAGCGTCTTGCCATGGTCGACGTGACCCATGATCGTCACGATCGGCGGCCGGGGCCGCTGCAGCGACTCGTCATCGTCCGACTCGTCCTCGAAGTAACGGGCGTGGAGCTCGGCTTCCTTCTCCTCACCCGGATCGACCAGGCGGACCTGGGCTCCCACCTCGGCCGCGAACAGTTCGATCATGTCATCGGTCAGCGACTGGGTGGCCGTGACCATCTCACCCTGCAGGAGCAGGAAGCGCACGACATCACCGGCCGAGCGAAAGAGCTTTGGCCCGACATCCTGGGCCGTTGAGCCTCGCTCGATGATGACCTCATCGGTCGGCACCGGAGCGTTGGACGCCACGTAGGCGGTGGGGAGCGTCGGCTCCAACTCCTCCAGATTCCGCCGACGGCGACGGGACCGCCGCTGGGGCGGACGGCCGCCACGCCCGGGAGGGCCTCCACGTCCGCCGCCGGGGGGGCCGCCGAAGCCGCCTCCACCGCCGGGTCCGCCCGGACCTCCGGGACCACCGCCGGGACGGCTGCCGAAGCCGCCTCCACCGCCCGGTCCGCCCCCGCCGGGGCGCGGGGCGAAGCCTCCGGGACGGGGCGGCCCTCCGGGGCCGCCGCCGGGACGGGGTGTGAAGCCTCCGGGACGCTGCATGGGCTGGCCCACGCCGCCGGGGCTGCGCCCGGGCACCGGCCCACGGCCACCCTGGCCGGGCGGCGGGGGGATCGGCTTACCGGTTAGGGAAGTCGGTGGGCGACGGGCCCCGGGAGGGGGCGGGATGGGCTTTCCGCTTAGCGATGTCGGAGGACGGGGAGCTGCGGGAGCCGGGGACACGGGTCGGCTGCCCAGGGTGGGGCCTCCCGCAGCCGGGGCGGCCGCGCCCGAGGTGGCGGCCGGGGGTGCCGAGGCAGGAAGCGAGCCGGCGGTGGCGGCCGCGGCGGCTGGGCGGTCGGAGGCCTGCGTCGGCCGGCTGGGCGCCACCGGGGCGGGGGGGGCCGCGGCCGGTCGGGGCGCGGCCGGCGGAGCCGGAGCCGGAGCCGCGGGTGCCTTCGGGGCTGGCGCCGCCGTGGAGGTCGATGCCGCCGCCGGGCGGGATGTCAGCGGGGTCCCGGCCGGGCCGGTCTCTGGCCTGGACGTCTCGGGCCGGGACGTCTCGGTCGTCACCCTGGCGGCGGCCGGCAAGGGGGCCTGGCGGGGTGCGGGCTCGGGCGAGGACCGGATCACCCCGGGCTCGGAGGAGCCCCGGTCCGAGCTCACCGCTCCGGCGCCGGGCGCTGAAGCGGTGCTCGAGGTGGAGGCCCGGACGACTCGGGAACTGGCCGGCGGCTCAGCCGGGGCGGGGGCGTCATCGGTGATCGGGGCCCGCCGGAGACCTTCGGCGTCGGCCTTGCGACGGACGCGGTCCGCCTGGGCGTCCTCGATGCTGGAGGAGTGGCTCTTGACGCCTATACCCAGCGCCAAACAGAGGTCGAGCGCTTCCTTGTTCTCGAGGCCGAGCTCTCGGGCGAGC
>DATLUK010000065.1:0-13737 GCA_035533195.1 Acidimicrobiales bacterium
CCGGGGGTTGGCCATGTGGTCGTCCACCTGGGCCTGCAGGTATCCGAACAGGGCGATGACCTCATCCAGGCGCTCCTCGATGGGTATAGCCACGCCCTCCAGGAAGCTGTGCACGAAGGTCCGGAAGGTGTCGGCGTCCTCGTCAGGAAAGCCGAGCATGTCGGCAATTACCCGCACTGGTATGTGCTGGGCGTAATCGGCGGCGGCATCGACCACGTTCCGGCCGGCCAGGGAGTCGATCAGGCTGTGGCAGTAGGCCCGGGTGGCCGGTTCGATCTTGGCGATCTCCTTGGGGGAGAAGGGTGGGATCAGCTTGCGCCGGGCCCCGTGGTGGTACGGCGGATCGGACGAGATGGGCGGCACCGGCCCGGCCGGGGCCAGGAAGTCGGGAGGGCGGGTCCCGCCCACGATGATGAACCGGGAGGTGAACCGCTCGGTGTCATAGGCGATGGAGGAGATGTCCTCGTGCCGGGTCGGCAGCCAGGCACCCCCGTAGCGGGGGCTGTGGGCCACCGGGCAGGCGGCCCGCAGCTCGTCCCAGATCGGGAAGGGGTCGGCGGCCCAGGTGTCATCCAGGTGGTCGAAGTCCCTGGCCCAGTCCTTGACCGGTTCGGCCTCACTCATCAGGCACCGCGGCCCGCGGGAAGGGGTGGCTCATCACCTCATTAGACGGAGCCGGCCGGCGCCGTGTCAACCGCCCGGCCAGGACCCGGCGGGTGGACCTACGCTCCGGGCCACCGTGAAGAGGCTTCTGATCGCTAACCGGGGCGAGATCGCCATCCGCATCGCGGCCACGGCGGCTGAGATGGGCATACCGACCGTCGCAGTCTTCGCTGAGGATGACGCCGACTCCCTGCACCGCCACCGGGTGGACGAGGCCCGCCCCCTGGCCGGATCGGGACCGCCGGCGTACCTGGACGCCACCGCTGTGGTCGGCCTGGCCGTCGAGGCCGGTTGCGACGCCCTCCACCCGGGCTACGGATTCCTCAGCGAGTCGCCCGGGCTGGCCGAGCTGTGTGCCGAGCGTGGCGTCACCTTCATCGGGCCCTCCCCCGACGCCCTCCGGGTCTTCGGGGACAAGGTGGCCGCCCGGAACCTGGCCGCCGGAGCCGGAGTGCCGGTGTTGCGGGGCACGGGCGGCGGCGTCGGCTTGGAGGAGGCGGCTGATTTCCTCTCCTCCCTGGGCCCGGACGGGGCGGTCATGGTCAAGGCCGTGTCCGGGGGTGGCGGCCGGGGCATGCGGCCCGCCCACACGGCCGCCGAGTTGGCCGGGGCCTTGGAGCGGTCGGCCTCGGAGTCGGCCGGATCAGGGGACTCCTCCCTCTATGTGGAGGAGCTGATGACCCGGGCCCGCCACATCGAGGTCCAGGTGGTCGGGGACGGACGCCGGGCCGTGCACCTGTACGACCGGGACTGCAGCCTGCAGCGCCGGCGCCAGAAGATCATCGAGCTGGCCCCGGCCACGTCCATCCCCGACGGCGTACGCGCCCAACTGTTCACCGCCGCCGTGGAGCTGGCCACGCGCACCAACTACCGGGGTCTGGGGACCTTCGAGTTCCTGGTCGGTGGGGACGGCCGGTTCGCCTTCATCGAGGCCAACCCCCGCCTGCAGGTCGAACACACCGTGACCGAACAGATCACCGGCCTGGACCTGGTCCGCATCCAGCTCAACCTGACCGACCCGGAAGCCACCCTGGCCGGACTGGGCCTGGAACAGGACCGGCTGGCGCCACCCCGGGGGCGGGCCATGCAGCTGCGGGTCAACCTGGAGAGGATCAGCCCCGAAGGCGTCTTCACCCCCACGGCGGGGACCATCACCGCTTATGAGCCGCCCTCCGGGCCCGGGGTGCGGGTGGATGGATCCGGCTACGGGGGCTATGCCACCAGCCCCCGCTACGACTCTCTCCTGGCCAAGGTCATCGTCCACACCGACGGGGGCTGGGACAGCCTCCTGGCCAAGGGCACCCGGGCCCTGTCCGACTTCCGCATCCAGGGCGTGGACACCAACATCGGTTTCCTGCTCTCCCTGCTGGACCAGCCGGCCCTACGCCAGGACCAGATCCATACCGAGTTGGTAGCCGAACTGATCGAGGCCGGACTGGATGTGACCGACACCGACGCTCGGCTCGATCCGCAAGACCGATGGGTCGACACGGACGGCGGCCCGCGCTCGGGCCGGGCCGGCGCCGACATCGACTCGTCCGATCCCTTGGCCGTGCTGGTCCACGGTAAGACGGCCCGGGCCGGCACCACCGCCACCGACGCCCGCGGCGCGCCCGCCGCCACCACCACCGCCGACGCCCGCGGCGCCACCGCCGGCACCACCGCCGTGCGGGCTCCCATGCAGGGCACGGTGGTTGCCCTTTCCGTCGCACCGGGAGATGAAGTCGGCGCCCGTCAGGTCCTGGCCGTCATCGAGGCCATGAAGATGGAACACGAAGTGGTCGCCCCCGCCGCCGGCGTGGTGCGGTCGGTGGCCTCGGTGGTGGGCGAAGCGGTGGTGGAGGGTTTCCCTCTTCTGTTCCTCGAACCGTCCGGCGCCGGCACCGAGCACGGTCCCGCCGAGGACGACTTCGATCCCGACCACATCCGCCCCGACCTGGCCGAGGTGATCGAGCGGCATCGCCTGGTCACCGACGCGGCCAGGCCGGAGGCGGTCGAACGCCGGCGCCAGCTCAACCAGCGCACGGCCCGGGAGAACGTGGAGGATCTGTGCGACCCCGGCAGCTTCGTGGAGTACAGCCCGCTGACGGTGGCAGCCCGCCGGCGGCGCAACAGCCTGGAAGAGCTGATCACCCAGACCCCGGCCGACGGGCTCATCATGGGCCTGGCCACCATCAACGCGGACGTCTTCGGCCCGGAACGCAGCCAGGCGGCGGTGATGGCCTACGACTACACCGTCCTGGCCGGGACCCAGGGGGCCCACAACCACGTCAAGCTGGACCGGATGGCCGAACTGGCCCACCGCTGGAAGCTGCCGACCGTGTTCTTCACCGAAGGCGGCGGCGGCCGGCCCGGTGACACCGAGGGCGGCAACGGCTTCGTGCGCGGCTTCGAACTGTGGGCTCAGCTGAGCGGGCTGGTGCCACTGGTGGGGGTGACCTCGGGGCGATGCTTTGCCGGCAACGCCGCCATCCTCGGGTGCTGTGACGTGATCATCGCCACCGAGGACTCCGCCCTGGGCATGGGCGGCCCCGCCATGATCGAAGGCGGCGGACTGGGCATCTTCCACCCCGAGGAGATCGGCCCGGTAGACGTGATGCAGGCCAACGGGGTCATCGATGTGCTGGTGAGTGACGAGGCCGAGGCGGTGGCCACCGCCCGCCGGTATCTGAGTTACTTCCAGGGTCCGCTGCAGGATTGGTCCTGCGCCGACCAACGCCGCCTGCGGGGTGTCATACCCGAGAATCGGGTGCGGACCTACGACATCCGCCGGGTCATCGAGTTGCTGGCCGACACCGGCTCGGTGCTGGAACTGCGCCCGCAGTTCGGCCGGGCCATGGTGACCGCCCTGGCGCGCATCGAAGGCCGGCCGGTGGGCCTCATTGCCAACAACCCGCTCCACATCGGCGGGGCCATCGATTCCGACGCCTCGGACAAGGCCGCCCGCTTCCTCCAGATCTGCGAGGCCTTCGCCCTGCCGGTGGTGTCTCTGTCGGACACCCCGGGGAACATGGTCGGCCCGGAGGCGGAAAAGACCGGTCTCATCCGCCACTGCTCCCGCTTGTTCGTCATCGGCGCCAACCTGACCGTTCCCATCCTGTCGGTCATCCTGCGCAAGAGCTACGGACTCGGCGCCATAGCCATGACCGGGGGCAGCTACCAGGCCTCCATGCTGGCCGTGGCCTGGCCCACCGGGGAGTTCGGGGGCATGGGCCTGGAAGGGGCGGTCAAGCTGGGCTACCGGGCCGAGCTGGCCGCCATCGAGGATCCGGCCGAGCGCCGGGCCGCCTTCGACCGGATGGTGGAAGCCGCCTACGCCGCGGGCAAGGCCGTGGCGCGGGCCACCGGACCCGCCCTGGACGACGTCATCGATCCGACCGACACCCGCCGCTGGATCGGCGCCGCCCTGCGCTCCCTTCCCCCCCTGCCGGTGACAGCGGGCAAGCGGGTGCCCTGGATCGATGCCTGGTAGCGCGGCTTGTCCCGGTCCTGGACCGAGCTCCCTCCACCACCCCGGACGCGCCAGAATCATCGGGTGGCCCGGCTGAGCGTTGAGGACGAGGAGTCCGAACCGACGCCTGTCGAGTTGACCGCCGGCGGCCCCGGGCCCGGGGAGTGGCTGGTGCTGGTGTACCGGATTCCCTCCGAGCCCACCCGCCTGCGGGCGACGGCGTGGCGACGGCTCAAGGGCCTGGGTGCCGTCTACCTGCAGAACTCGGTGGCCGCCCTGCCGGCCACCGCCCAGACCGAGCGAGCCCTGCGCAAGCTGCGCCACGACATCGTGGAGATGTCGGGGACCGCCTTGTTGCTCAGCGCGAGTGCCATGGTGGGCGAGGCCGACCTCATGGCCACCTACCAGGCGGCCCGGGACGATGAGTACGAGGAGATCATCGACCGCTGCCAGGACTTCCTCGCTCAGGTGGCCAAGGAGCACGTGGCCCGGCACTTCACCTTTGCCGAATTGGAGGAGAACGAGGTCGACCTGGTCAAGCTCCTGCGCTGGTTCGAAAAGATCCGCGAGCGCGACGTCTTCGGCGCACCCACCCGGGCCGCCACCGAGGCCGCCCTGGCCGAGTGCGCCAAGGTCCTCGAGGACTACGCCAGCCGGGTCTATCAGGAGGAATCCGAGGGCCAGTGATGGGCCATTCCCGGGCCCGGATCAGCTGGTACGGACCGCCCTCCACAGGCTGTAGGGCAGAAGCAGGACGACGGCGGCGGGGACCAGCCACCAGGCCGGGAACCTCGATCCGCTGATGCCCCAAGTGATCGACAAGGCCACCACCACGCCGATGGCCACCCGCCAGTCGTCCCCGACGATGAAGTCGTACCAGAAGTCGTAGAAGGCCTTGAGCTTCGAGAGCACCATCACGCCTCCGCCGAGTAGGCCAATTTGGCCCCGGGACGCGGCCGCAGGGCCACCGAGAGGAGAACCCCGAAGAGGGCGTAGAGGGGCACCAGGACCAACAGGGCGGCGTCAGAGCCGGGCCAGTGGGCGCCGGCGCCCTCCGCACCCCAGAAGGTGCCGAAGCTGGTGAGCATCACCCCGACCACGAACTTCATGGAGTTTTCTGGGACGCGGGCCAGGGGGGCCCGGACGGCTACGCCTCCGGCGGCCACTACCACCACGGCCGACACGGCCGCGAGGGCGGCCAGGGGGATGTTCTTCTGGTTGCTGCCGAAGGTGAGAGCGATGAAGGCCACCTCCAGACCCTCCAGGACCACGCCCTTGAAGGACAGGGTGAAGCTGTACCAGTCCCTGACATAGCCGACCTGGTGAGCCTCCGCCGCCCCGGCGGCAGACAGTTCGGTGGCGAAGATCTTCTCCTCGTCATGCAGGGCCTTGTGCCCGCTCGCCCGCAGGATGGCCTTGCGCAGCCATTGGAGGCCGAAGACGAGGAGCAGGCCGCCCACCACCAGGCGCAGCGACTGCAGCGGGATGGCGGTCAGGGCCGGCCCGAGCCCGGCCACGATGACGGCCAGCAGCCCCAGGCCGGCGGCCACACCGGTCAGGGCCGAGCGCCAGTCCCGGGCGGTGCCGGCGGCCAGGACGATGGTGGTGGCCTCCACCGCCTCGACCGCGCAGGCCAGGAACACGGCAATGAACAGAGCCGCAGAACTCATAGAGCCTCCCGTCCGGCCCGCCCGGGCCACCGGTCGCACCCGAATCTGGCCCGGCGCGACTTGTACGCTCAGATCATAACCGCTGTTAGTTCTGCAACATCTCCCCGGTCGTCGACCGGACCGGCCGTCATGACCCGGTCAGGCAGGTGGATCGGACCGCGACCCACGTCAGACGATGGCGCCGGCCTCCGCCAGGCGCCGCCGCAGGACCTCGACGTCCACGCCCCGGACATCCCCGCCCCCGGCCGCGGCCACGGCGGCCGCCTCCCCCGCCGCTTCCCCCGTGGCCATGGCGGCGGGGATCTCCTTGGTGGCCTGGTGGACGTAGCGGGTGGTGGAGATGCACCGGCCTGCCACCAGCAGGTTGGCCGCCGCCGGGGTGGTCAGGGAGCGGTAGGGGATGTCGAAGACCACGTCCCGGCGGGTCCAGTGCCCGGTGCGGGCCACGGCGTCATCGAAGCGGCGGTCGGCATCCTCCTTGGCCAGGACGTAGTCGCCCACCAGGCGCCGGCTCTCGGTGATCCCGAGGATGGCGGCGTAGTCGTCCAGCCAGGCGTCGCTCCATCCGGGCGAGGATGCCTTCATGGCCTCGAAGGCCTGGCGGGCCGCCCGCCGACACTCCATGAGGGCGGCGGTCATGTCGGCCGGGTCGAGCGGGTCCACCCGCCGCCCGAGGGGCCCCCACGGAACCAGCCACCGGCCGCCGTCCATCGTCTCGAAGGCGAACTGTCCCGAGCCGGTGGGCACTCCGCCCACCCGGAACCAGAGATGGGGCGGGATGCTCACCGCCTCGTGGTCGGCGCCGGCGGTCACTGCCACGTCGGCGTCACCGGTGGCATCGATCACCACTCCCGGGCAGAGCACCTCCCGGCCCCGCTTGGACTCGACGTACACCGCCTCTATCCGCCCCTCGGTCATCGCCACCCCGGCCATCCAGGTGGCCAGCTGCAGGCGGGCCCCGGCGGCGGCCAGGCGCTCCAGGCAGACGTCGATGAAGGCTTCGGGATCGAAAGCCACCGAATAGCGAACCGATTCGGGGGCACCCCATATGAGGCCGAGGCGGCGCCAGCGCTCCACCAGCACGGGGTCCTCGGAGTTCCACTGGTCGGGCGGGGGATGAGCGGCCCGACCCCGTTCCACCAACGCGTCGATAAAGGACTGGCACAGGCCCCCGACCACCTGGTGACCGGCCCCATCGTCCATGGTGAGGAGGAGGTTGATGAGCCCCACCGTGGCCAGGCCTCCCACCCGGACCGAGCCCTCGATGAGGAGGGTGTCGGCCCCGGCCCCGGCCGCGGCCACAGCCGCGGCCACCCCGGCCGCACCCGCCCCCACCACCAGGACGTCGGGCCGGCCCACCACCGGCAGGGCCCGGGCGGGCTCGGTCCAGCTCTCGGCCGCCGTGGGCGGGCTGGGCCGGGCTGGGCTACTCAGGGGACCAGGACCCCGTGCATGGGCGCCACTCCTGCGCCCTCACCGGACATGTCCGCCAGCAGGGTCTCGAGGCCGTCCATCCCCACCACCCTTCTTGGGATCTGCTCCCAGGGGTGGCGGCCGGAGGCGATGAGAGCCAGTGCGGCCTCATAGGCGGGCGTGTCCACCCCTAGCGCCCCCTGGATACGCAGCTCCTTATAGACCAAGTGATCGGGGTGGAAACCGGGCGTGTGGGCGCCGCCTCGGGTCCCGGCCACCACCACCGTTCCCCCCGTGCGGGCCAGGGCAACGGCCTGGGCGAAGGCGGCCGGGGCCTTGGCGGTGACGTCCACCACCACATCGGCCAGCCCGCCGGCCCTGGACCGCAGGGCCTGGACCGGGTCCTCGGCGGCCACGTCGACTGTCAGGTCGGCCCCGAAGCGCGCTGCGGTGGCCAGGCGTTCGGCGTCCCGCGGACCGGAGCCGGTCACCATGATGAAGGCCGCCCCCGCCTCCCGGGCCGCCACCGCCGCCGCCAGGCCTCGAATCCCACAGCCGAGGACGGCCACCACGTCGCCCGCGGCGGTGCCCGGCACCGTCGCCCCCCAGCGGATGCCGGCGCCGAGAGGATTGAACAGGGTGGCAATGACCGGGTCCATGCCAGAAGGGACGGGCACCACCAGGCTGTCCGGGGCCAGGTACTGGTAGGTGGCGTAGCCGCCCCACAGGCCGGGCGGCTTGGTCACCGGGATGAAGCCGTACATATCGCCCAGGCCGTGAGCCTCACAGCGCCGGTACTCCCCAACCCGACAGGCGGCGCACTCCCGGCAGGACTGGAAGACCTCCACCGCCACCCGGTCCCCCACCGACACCCCCCATCGCTCTGACGCCGCCGGGCCGACGGCGTCGATGACCCCGACCGTCTCGTGGCCGGGGACGAAGGGCCGGCCGAGGGGCAGCACTCCGGTGTACTGCTCGTGATCGGTGCCGCAGAGCCCGCATGCCTCCACCCGCACCAGCCCGTCGTCATCACCGATCTCGGGCAGGGGCAGTTGGCGGGCGGCCAGGCGGCCCGGCTCCTCCAGCACCATGGCGGAGGCGATGCGCCGCCCCGCCGCGCCCACCTCAGTCGAAGCAGCCGGTGGCGCTCCAGCGGTCCATGGCCTCCGGGCTCACCACCCGCAGCGACTCGAACTCGTCCAGCAGTTTCTTGAGCTGGCGCAGCATGTTGGCCGCCACCGGGGAGGCGTCACTGGCGGCCTTGAACTCGGGCTCGGTCATGTACGGCTCCAGCTGGGCGGTGTAGGCCACCGGCAGGATCTCCGACTTCTGCCCTATGAGGACCTGGCCGCCCAGCTCGGCCACCCGTTGCACCCGGGCCACGGCCTCCTCGTCCAGCTTGGGCATGCCCTCATGCAGCCAGCGCCGGGCGTACATGATGTGGCGGGCCTCCTCGGAGGCATGGGTCTGTCCTATCTGGACCAGGATGGGATGCAGAGGTCGGCCGTCGTTGCCCTTGACCGCTCCCCCCTCGGCCCGCATGGCCTGGTTGAAGTCGTCCCCGACGAACTCGAACAGCAACACGTTCACCCAGAAGGCCTCCGGTTGGGCCACCGCCAGATCCTCGGTGAAGTCGGCCATGGTCTTGCCCCACGCCGCCTCCCCTGCCCCGGCGGTCTCGATGTCGGAGTTGATGCGTACCCACTGGTTGAACATGGCCATGTGCTGGCATTCCTCGGCCACCTCGTGCAACAGGTACCGGTAGCTCGGGTCATAGGGGTCGACGCTCCACAGCATGGCCAGGATGCCCTGGTTGAGCAGGTGCTCCCCGTGGGCCGTGTTGCGCATGCGCTGGGTCATCTCCCAGCGCTCCACGAAGCTGCGCCCGGCCGGGTCGAGCCGTTCGGAGATGTCGCTGGCCGTGAAGATCGACCGGCCGGCGGGCATATAGGACCACTCGTCCCCCAACGGGACCGACCAGTCGATCACGTCATCATCGAACGGGTACCAGCGCCGTTTGGCGCTGGCCGTGTTGAGCCGCTCCGCCACTGATCGGGGGACATCTACCGCCAGCATCCTTGTCTTGTCTCCTTTGGTCCTACGCCGTCACGGCGTCCGGCTGGCGTCGGTCGCCACCGGTCAACTCGAAATCCTCGAAGGCGGGTACGGCCATGGCCTCCCGGAACCGCTGCATGGTCCAGGGCCAGGCCGCCGGCACGCCCCTGTCATCCAGGTACCAGCTCCGACAGCCCGTGACCCAGATGGTGTGCCCGGCGGCTTCGACCCGCTCCTGCTCGAAGCGCTCGGCCGCTTCGTTCCGGGCGCAGATATCTGCGTCACCGACATCGGACACCCGGTCCAGCAGCTGGATGACGTAGTCCAGCTGGCGTTCCACCACGTCGATGAGGGAGAAGTTCCCCACCGGGCCGTTGGGCCCGTTGAGCAGGAACAGATTGGGGAAGCCCGGGACCGAGACCGACAGGTAGGCCGAGGGCCGTTGGGCCCACACCTGGTCGAGCTCCACGCCGTCCCGGCCCATCACCGTCATGGGGCGCAGGAAGCGGTCGACCCGGAAGCCGGTGGCCAGGACCAGGACGTCCAACTCATGCAGGACGCCGTCGGCGGTACGCACGCCGCCGGCCTCCACCCGGTCGATGGCGGCGGTGACCAGACGGGCGTTGGGCGCCTGGATGGCGGCATAGAAGTCGGGGGAAACGACCAGGCGCTTGCACGCCGCCCGGTAACCGGGCAGGAGCTGTTGGTGCAGGACCGGGTCGGACACGCTTTGATCGAGATGGGCCCGGCACAGCTCCTCCAGGTGATGCGCCGCCGGTGATTCGGCGTCGACCACGGCATCAGCGAAGCCCGCCGTGAACTGCACGGCCAACTCCTCCCTCAGGGTGGTCATGACTTCCGGTTCGGCCCGGAACCGCAGGCGGTCGGCCTCGCTGATGGAGGGATTCGGCACCGGCAGGATCCACTGAGGCGTGCGCTGGAACAGGACGTAGTCGGCCACCCGGTCCACCAGGGCCCCGGTGATCTGCACGGCGCTGGATCCGGTGCCGATCACTCCCACCCGGGCCCCGTCGAGAGCCACGTCATGGTCCCAGCGGGCCGAATGGAACACCGGTCCGCCAAAGTCGTCCAGCCCCTCGATGTCCGGGTAGGCGGGGTGGTGCAGCACTCCGGTGGCGGCTATGACCACCGCCGCCCGGTCCTGGCGTCCGTCCGCGGTGTTCAGGTGCCACAGACCCTCGCGGCGCTCCAGCCGGGTGACCTCGGCGCCGAAGACGATCCGGTCGGTCACCCCCTGCTCCGCCGCCACCCGCTCCAGATAGGAGCAGATCTCTTGGCCGGGGGAGAAGACGTGGGTCCACTCGGCGTTGGGGGCGAAGGAGTAGCTGTAGAGGTGGGAGGGCACGTCGCAAGCCGCTCCCGGATAGGTGTTCTCGCGCCAGGTTCCACCCAGGCGGTCGGCCTTTTCATAGATGACCAGGTCATCGAAGCCTGCCTCCCGCAGCTTGATGGCGGCGGCCACCCCGGCCATGCCCGCCCCGATGATGATGACCCGGGCCGTCATCGGGGTCGCAGCCCATCCATGATCAGGGCGACGACGAAGTCGGCCACCACTTCGGCGTCCAGGCCGTCATCGGTGCTGAGCCGGCGGTAGGCCAGCTGGCCGACCAGGGCGGCCACGCTGAAGGCGGCCACCCGGGCGGGCGCGGCTATGACCTGGCCCCGGCGCTGGGCGGCGGCCAGGACTTCGGCCAGGTCATCGATGAAGCGCTCGTAGATCCCTGACAGATGAGACTCGAAGCGCCCACCCATGGCGTAGGAGTCCCGGAACAGCAGCTTGACGGCGGCCTTGTCCCCCTCGAAGAACTCGAAGGTGGCCCGGATGGCCCCGCTCAGCGCCTGACGGGGATCCTCCAGGGACCGCCCGGCCAGGCCCTCCAGGATGCGCAGCCGCAACAACTCCTCCTCCATCTGCATGAGGGCGTGGAACAGCTCCTCCTTGGAGGGGAAGTACCAGTAGACCGCCCCGTAGGACAGCCCGGCCGCTTTGGCCACATCGGCCATGGTCGAGGTCTGGAAGCCGGCGTCGGCAAAGACGGACTTAGCTGCCTGGAGGATCTGCAGGCGCCTGGCCTCCTTCTGACGGTCCCCGACCGCTCGGCGCCCGGGGTCCTCCGGCGCGGCCGGCCCACCTGCCGCCGGCTCACCTGCTAGCGCCCCGGGGGGCGCCGCCCCAGCTGCCACCGGCGCGCTCACCGTGCGTCCTGTGGGCTCACGCCGTCCGGAGGCCAGGTGGCCAGGTCGTCCTCCAGGGGCACGGAGAAGCTGCGCAACAGGCTGGACAGCATGGTCCAAGCCGCCGCCGTGGCCACCGCCTCCAGAGCCGCGTCCTCACCGAGGAGGGCGCGCAGGCGCTCCACTGTTTCCGGCGTTGCCTCCCCTGGGCCGGTGATCTCATCGGCGGCGCCCAGGACGGCGGCGGCCTCCGGTTCGAAGCCGTGGTCCCGCCAATCCCTCACGCCGACCAGTTCGGTTGGGCTGACCCCGGCGTCGGTGGCGATGCGCCAGTGCTGGGCCCATTCGTAAGCCGAGCCGGTGGTCCAGGCCACCCGCATGATGACCAGCTCCCGCAGCCGGGCATCCAACTCGGCCCCGAAGAGCAGGGAGAGGAGCAGGTCCGAACTGGCCTTGGCCAGCCGGGGCCGGGTCAGAAGGAGGCGGAAGACATTGAGCCGGGCCAGCGGCTCGGGCACACCGACAGCGCTGGCGGCGGCCAGGGCCGACTCGACATCGACCAGCTCAGGTCCGGGCACGGACCCGGCCCCACCTTGCATCACGACCGCCGCCCACCCGGTTAGCGTAGCAAACTGATGCGTCAGTCAACAGCGCAGATGAACCGCGCCGCCGGGCCGGCTCAGCGGCCGAAACAGTGCAGCTGCTGATGCGAGCCCAGTGCGGCCAGGTCACTGACCAGATAGGTCTGACCTCCGTTGCACCATTGGTAGGCGCCCTGGGTGCCGTCAAACTTGCTCACCGCGTTGGGGTCCCACCAGACCATGGAGAAGGACATCACCGGGTCGAAGACGTTCTGGCCGTATATCCACCGCCCACCCACCGGGTCCCCGGGGATGGAGGCGGGCAGGTTGAACTCCCCCCGCTCGAAGCTGGCCGCGGTGAGATCGGGGCCGGCCGCCTGCAGGCCGGCAAAGACCTCCATCAATTCGTAGTAGGCGACGTAGTAATAGGGCGGTGAGGACGGGGGCGACTCGGCCGGTTGGTGACCGGGGTTGGCCAGTTGATAGGCCTGGTAGGCCTGGGTGGTGGAGGGCGTGGGGAACTGCACTCCCCCGGCCACGCTGTGGGCCCATTCCGACTGTTGGTAGTCCCGGGACACCGGGTCCCCGTAGGAGATGGCGAACCACTCCGGATTCCAGTCCTGCTGGGAGGCGGCCTGGGTGAGCAGGATCGGATAGATGGGGTCGCAGGCGCACAACAGCGTCGTCACCCCGGCCGCTTTCATCTCGGCCATGGACGACACCGCTTCCTGCTCGTACTCGGAGACGTTGATCGAATAGCCGATGACCTTGGCCGGCTTGACCCCGCAGGCGGCCAGGCTGGTCAAGGCGGTGTTGACCTCCTCCTGGTAGTAGGGGGTCTGGGGATAGATGATCCCGAACTTCCGATTCTCGTGTTGGTAGGTGACATCCCCAGCGAAAATGGCGGGCATGCCCGCCAGCCGGTCACAAATGACGGCCGAGGCTTCCTGCAGGCCGACGGTGCCGCTCGGTCCCTCGACGGAGTACTCGTAAGGGGCGTACTGCTGGTAGAAGGACTGGGGCATCCCCACCGAGGAGAAGCTGACCACGTGCTCCTGGGCCAGGTCCTGCTCGTAGGGCTCGGACGCCTCCAGGGCGAAGGTCACGTCCCCGAAGGCGCCCAGGTCGTGGACGGTGACGGCGTCGGCCTGGGTGGCGCCGAGGTTCTGGCCCTGGTCCTCCTCCAGATAGTCGCCCTGGCCCTGGTAGGTCTTGAACACCACCTTGCGTCCGTACAGCTCGAACTGGGTGTTGAAGTAGTTGATGTAGGTCTGCATGTCGGCCACCAGGTCGCTCTGGTTGATGTTGGCCGAGCCGGCCAGGGCGTTGACGGCCGACTGCTGGGAGGAGTTGGCCAGGCGGTAGGTGAGGGTGATGGTCGAAGGGGTCACGCCCTGGCCGGTGGTCCCCCCGTTCTTGCCCGTGAAGGCGGGCGTACAGGCCGGAGCGAAGTCCGACCAGGCGAACTGGCGGACCCCCGGCCCGCAGCGCACACCGGTCTTGGCCACGTCGCTCCCCGAGCTGGAGCCGGCCCCCGCCGAGGAACCGGCGCCGCCGCCGAAGGCACCGCCACCACCGTTGATGCCGCCGCTGGCGGAGCCGGAGGACGATCCGGCTTGTCCCGGCGCGGCGTTGGAAGCCGAGCCCACCGCCGCCTGGGCGCCCGAACCGGCGTTTCCGGCCGAAGCCGATGATCCGGAGCCGCCGC
>DATLUK010000066.1:0-9152 GCA_035533195.1 Acidimicrobiales bacterium
GTCGAGCCATCGGCGCTGACCGTCGCCTGTCCCCCAGCGTGGGGCCGCAGGATGTTGGGCAGGCGCACTTCGACGGCCAAGAGAGGGACTCCTGAGGTGAGCGGGGCAGGACCCCGGCGGAAATCTGACTGGGACGGTAGGAATTCTACCTACTGTCCAGAACCACCTGCTCCTCCCGGATCTTCCCGTCGATGATCCGATAGGACCTCACCACCGGGGCGATATCCCGGAGAGAGACCAGGACGTAGTGCCAGTCCGGATCGGGGGCCTGGGCGACGTCGGTCGGGGAGGGGTAGGCATCGGTGTGGGTATGGGAGTGGAACACGCCCAGGATGGTGAGGCCCCGGGCTTCGGCGTCACGATCTGCCGCCAGGTAGGCCTTGGGATCGACGGTGTAAATGCGGGCCGAGTGGGCCAGGTTGGCCGTCGGGTAACAGACCGAAGCCTGGGCGGTCCTGGGGTCGCCTCCGAGCAGGCCACAACCCTCCTCGGGGATGCCGTCGTAGCAGTGCCCGACCATCTGGAGGTAGACCTGGCGGGAGAGGCGGAGTCCGTCGGCCATGGGCCGGTCAAACTAACCGGCGCCGGAGGCGCGGCCCGTAACACCGCCGCCGGAGGCGGCCCGTAACCTGGGGGAATGTCACCGAAGGGTCGGACCCGGACCACGGGCCCCAAGACCGACCCGAACAACCGCTCGGTGTCCCAGAACCGCCGGGCCCGGCATGACTACGAGATCATCGACACCTACGAGGCCGGCATCGCCCTGCAGGGCAGCGAGGTGAAGTCGCTCCGGGAGGGCAAGGTGGTTCTCCGCGACGCATATGCCCGGGTGGACGATGGCGAGGTGTGGCTGCATGGCGTCCACGTGCCTCCCTACGTGCGGGCCCAGGGCTTCGGCGCCCATGACCCGGACCGCTCCCGCAAGCTCTTGCTGCACCGGCGGGAGATCGAAGAGATGGCCGGACGGGTGGCCCAGCAGCACCTCACGCTGGTGCCGCTGTCGCTGTATTTCAAAGAGGGCCGGGCCAAGGTCGAACTGGCCGTGGCCAAGGGCCGCAAGACCTATGACAAGCGGGCCGCCATAGCTGAGCGGGACTCGGACCGGGAGGCGGCCCGGGAGTTCCGCCAGGGCCAGAGGGGCCACCCCCAGGGTTGAGGCCGGGGGCGGCCCTGCGGGAGGATCTTGCCGGGACGGATCCCGCCCCCCGCTTGGCGCCCCGAGCCAAGGCCGGGAAGGATGACCCGATGACAGTCGATATGCAGAACAAAGTGGTCCTGGTCACAGGTGCCACCGGAGGCATCGGCAAGGAGACGGCCAAGGCGCTGGCCCGGGCCGGGGCCACCGTGATCCTCTCGGGGCGCGACGCCGGCCGCCTGGCCGCGGCGGTGGCCGATGTGCGGTCCGCCACGGGGGGCGCCGGCTCGGTCGAGGGGCTGGCCATGGACCTGGCTTCCCTGCAGTCGACCCGGGCGACGGCGTCGGAGCTGCTGGAGCGCTGGGACCGCCTCGACGTCCTGATCAACAACGCCGGGGTCATCCTCAGCGGTCGCCAGCTCAGCCCGGACGGCTACGAGCTCACCTTCGCCACCAACCACCTCGGCCACTTCCTGCTCACCAACCTGCTGCTCGATCGGCTGAAGGGCAGTGCGCCCTCCCGTATCGTCAACGTCAGTTCCACCGCCCACCGCGGCGCTCGGAGCATGGGCTTCGATGACCTTCAGAGCGAGAAGAACTACTCGGCCATGGGCGCCTACAACCGTTCCAAGCTGGCCAACATCCTCTTCACCCGGGAACTGGCCCGCCGGCTGGAGGGCACCGGCGTCAGCGCCTTTGCCGTGCACCCCGGCGTGGTCCGTACCGGGTGGGGCAAAGGCGGGGACACCCGCGGCGGGCTGAACCTGTTCCTGGCCTTGGCTCTCCCCATTCAGATCAGTCCCACGATGGGGGCGGCCGCCTCCATCTACGTGGCTAGCCAGCCAGGCCTTGAGGATGACAGCGGCGCCTTCTTTCAGCGCCTGGTGTTCGGCAACTTCGGCCCGGTGCACAAGGCCCAAACCTCGGCCGCGGGCCAGGACGACGCCGGGGCCGCCCGCCTGTGGGACCTCAGCGAAGAGATGGTCTCAGCCCGGAGGCAGTAACAGTTCCATTGCCTGCTCATGGCGCACTGTCGTCCGACAACCCCAGCGCTAGGCGACTGTCGAACACGACGCCGTCCCGATGGTCACCGTGATGGTCAGGCCGCCTTCGGACTCTTTTAGACTGCGCCGGCCCAAGCAGGCTGCGCGCATCGAGAGGATCTGGGATGACGGCTTCAGTGGTTGTGGGAGGAAGCAGTGGTCTGGGACGGGTGATCGCGAGCCGACTCGCCGATCGCGGCGACGACGTAGTCATCACGAGCCGCGACCAGGACCGAGCGGACGCCGTCTCGAAGGAGATCGGCGGCGCGACGCGGGGAATGGCTCTCGATCTGTCCCGGCCAGAGACGATCGCCGATCGTCTCGCCGACATCGACGCCGTAGACAACCTGGTCGTTACCGCCATCGAGCAGAATCCCAATAGTCTCGACCACTTCGACCTTGACGCCGCAGTCAGATCGGTCACGATCAAGCTGGTGGGCTACGTGGAGACGGTCCGGGTCCTGCGTCCCCGCTTCCGGACCGGAGCCTCAGTGGTCCTCTTCGGCGGCGTGGCCAAGGAACGTCCTTACCCCGGCTCCACGATCGTCACAGCCTTCAACGGAGGCGTGACTGGCCTGGTCAAGACACTGGCGTTGGAGATCGCCCCCCACCGGGTCAACGCCGTGCACCCCGGGGTAGTTGGAGACAGCCCGAAATGGCGTGACGTCCCGGATCACCCCCACGTGGTCCGCACGCCCATCGGACGCCTGGTGACCATGGCCGAGGTTGCCGGAGCCGTCGAATTCCTCCTCGCCAACTCTGGCGTGAACGCCCACGACCTCTTCATCGACGGCGGAGTCCTCGTCACCTGAAACGCCTCCAGGATCACCAAGACCTGGCGAGATTCAGCTGCGGGGGTCGACGGACAAAAACCCAACTCAGAGGGGGTCAACAGTAGTGGAGGTGGGGGGAATCGAACCCCCGTCCTCTAGCTCTTTTCCGGGACTTCTCCGAGCGCAGCCGGTGGGAGGTCTCGGGTCCCGCCCCTTCACCGGCATCGGTGCGGGACCCCAGTCAGCTGAGTTGTCCCTGCCCGGCCCGCTGACGTGGCCGTTCAGGTAAGCCCCACTAGATGACGTTCGTACCCGGCCCATGGGGCTGAGACCGGACGACCGACGCTACTGTTTAGGCAGCGTGTGCGAGCTGAGGCTCGGCATTTGTGTTGTTTTCCGGCTCTTTAACGTGGTTCCGGAAACCACGGCTCGCTTCTCCCGAATCCAATGCCAGAGTCGAATCCAATCACCCCCGGGTTGCTTATGGGATCCGAAAGGATACCACCAGGGTCTTCAACTCACTCACCGCCATTCACCCTGGATCACTGCCCGGTCGGGCGGGCGGACTGGGTCCCCACCAGCAGATCGCGGAAGGGGAGGTCCCGGTCGACCTGGGGGTCCTTGGGCAGTCCGAGCACCCGCTCCCCGATGATGTTGCGCATCACCTCGTTGGTGCCCCCGGCTATGCCGGACGCCGGCGCCGACACCACCAGCTGGGACCAGCGCCCGCCGCCCTCGGTCTCGGCCGACCAGGCCACCGCCGCCGGTCCGGCCAGCCCGGCCGCCACCTGGGCCGACAGCCAGCCCAGTTGGGTGCCGGCCAGCTTGGCGATGGACCCTTCCGGACCCGGTGTGCGCCCGGCGGCCACCGAGGCCCGGATGCGTAGGCCGACGAAGCTCAGGATCCGGGAGCGGATGAATAGGTCGGCCAGGGCCTGGCGGACGAGCGGGTCACCGATGGCCCCCGACGCCCGGGCCAGCTCCAGATGGGGGGCGATGGGCTCGAGCGGTGAGGCCGTGCGCTGCCCGCTGCGACCGGTCCCGATGGCCACCCTCTCGTTCATGAGAGTGGTGAGCGCCACCCGCCAGCCCTCCCCGACCTCACCCAGCACCTGATCGGCGGGGATGCGGACATCGTCGAAGAACACCTCGTTGAACCCGGAGGCCCCGTTGATCTGGCGGAGGGGCCGCACGGTCACACCGGGGGCGTGAATGTCCAGCACGAACATCGTCAGTCCTTTGTGCTTGGGCACATCGGTGTTGCTCCGGGCCAGGAGGATGCCGTAGTCGCAGTAGTGGGCGCCCGAAGTCCACACCTTCTGACCGTTGATCACGTACTCGTCCCCGTCCCGGACCGCCCGGGTCTGCAGGCTGGCCACGTCGGACCCGGCGCCGGGCTCGGAGAAGAGCTGGCACCAGATCTCCTCGCCCCGCGCCGCCGGGCGGACGTAGCGCTGCTTCAGCTCCTCGGTCCCGTGGGCGAGGATGGTTGGGATGCACATGCCGAAGCCGATGGTGTAGACGCCGGTCGGCAGGACATGGTCGGAGGACTCCTCGTTGAAGGCCGTCTGATAGGACCCGGACAGGCCCTGGCCCCCGTACTCGGAGGGCCAGGTCAGCGCGGCCAGTCCGGCGTCGAACAGATCGGCCTGGAACGCCTGGGCCCGCGCCACCATGCCCGCCTCCCCGCGCCCGTCGCCACGTCCGACAGCCGCGCCGCCGCCGCCGCCGGAAGCATCCGGGCGGTCGGCCAGGAAGCGACGGACCTTCTGGCGGAAGTCCTCCAGGGACGGGGCCCCCGCCGTCTCTGCCGGTTCCTGGATGCTGGTCGTCATTGAATTCCCCTCCTGAGTCCGGCCCAGGGTAGGGCAGGCGCACCGCCGGGCGGGGGCTGGCGGCGGGCCAGCAGCCCGGCCCGGCTGGCCGTATTGTCTCCAGAGGTGTAGCCGGGCGGGGGGTTGAGGGCTTGCGCAGTCACTGGCGACGTTCGGGGCGGGTCGGGGACCACGCCGCCGACCTGGGCGGGGAGTCAGAGGCCTACCTGGTCGGCCAGCTGGCCGCCTGGCTGGACCACCACCGCCGCCGAGTGCCGGAGTGGGCCTGGGTCAACGCCCTGTCCCGCTCGGGGCTGGACGACCTGGTGGCCGTGGACCGCCTGACCTGGCGTTCCCGCCGGTCCCGGACCTGGGCCACCACCTTCCTGCAACCGCTGGCCGCCGACCTGGCCCTGCACTGCCGGGGCAGCGACCAGAGCCTGGCCCAGCTCCAGCTCCGCTTCCTCTGGCCCCTGGAGGCCCGCATGGCCGCCGGACGCGGCCCCTTCGGCACCGACCCCGCCCAGCTGGCCGCCATCGTCCGCACCGCCCTCGGCTGGGGGGCCGGGCGTTCCGCCGCCCTGTCAGGTGGTTATCCGCCGGCACCCATCGGACGGGGCCTGGGCCACGGCCGCATCAACCGCATCGCCCTCAGCATCCTGGGCCCGGCCAGCGTCGCCCGCCGTCCGGGTAGCGGCCCGCCGAAGACCCCGAACTCCTAAAAACCTTCCATCAGGTGATGGCCTGGGCGATCGCCTGGCGGACCGATTCGCTCACCGCCGTCGTACCGCCCCAGTGTCCAGGCCGACCCCCGATATCGAGTGGGGCGCCGTGTAGGACCACGGGACCCCGCTTCCGCTGGGGGAAGGAGCGCCGCCGCGTCAGGCGAGAGATCGCTGGGCGCGCTCGATCAGGCCCTGCAGATGTAGTCCGCGTCGGGCATCGAAGGGATGATCGGCTCCCGAGCGGACCACCTCGGCCAGCTCACGGGGTATCGATTCCACGGCGGCGGCGTACTGGTCGGCGGCATCCGGGCCGCCGTCTTCGAGGCTGATCACCCCCGCCGCGCCGTACAACTCGAAGGTCCAGATGCTTCCGTCCATCGGCTGGCTGATGGACAGTGCGGCCTGGCTCACCGCCCCGTTGCGGTGCTCACAGTTGAGGACGATGTAGCGCCGGGGATCGCCCCGGGCCGAGATGTCCCCGATGGGGCCGATGGCGGCATCGAGGAGGTCGATGACGTGGGGGCCGACATCCAGCAGGGCCCCATGGGCTATCCGCCACGGGGTGGCGAAAGGAGCATCGCCCAGTACCGCCCCGGAGATGGCCGCCGCCCGCCCGCCGTAGGGCGCCAGAGCCGCGGCCCGATCCAGGAAGGCGATGGTGGAGGGCATGTAGCGGCGGGTGAGAACCATCTGGGAGCGCACCCCGCTCTCCTCGATGGCGGCGGCCAGTTCCGAAGCGCCGGACAGGTCGAGGCCCAGGGGCTTTTCGAGCAGCAGGTGCTTACCGGCGCGGGCGGCCCGGATCCCAAACTCGCACTGCACGTCGGGCGGAACGCCAAAGGCGAGAGCATCGACCGCGTCCATGAGAGCGTCGAGGTCCGCAAAGGCCTTCGTGTGACGGCGTTCGGCCAAGGCTCCGGCCGCCTCCGGGCGCCGGGCCCAGATCCCGACCAGGTCCACGTCCGGGGAGCGGGCCAGCATCGGAGCATGGAGCATGGCCGCCCACGGTCCGGCTCCCACCAGCCCGATGCGCAGGGGCGGGGCGTCGGTCAGGAGAGCACCCGGTCTTCAGAGACCAGAAGCCACACGCTCACCCCGAGGGTCCAGGCCAGCCAGAGGAAGTCGGCTATTACCCCCAAGAACCCAAAGGTCGTGCGGGAGGTTGCGATTCCACCGCCGGCCACGACGCCCACCACCGCGGTGACCAGAGCCAGCCAGGACAGCGGGACCGGGATGGTCCCGTTGAGCAGGCCGGACAGCCCGATGGAAACCAGCATGGCCGCCAGGGCCAGCGCCGAGGCCGAGGCCAGGCCGGTGGCCACGTGGTACACGTCGAGTACCTCGGGCGGCAGGGCCGTCTGGTGGGCCAGTTCCTGGTATCCCCCCCGGGCAGCGGCCGCCGCCAGACCGAGCACGACCGCTCCGGTCGCCCCGATCAGGTACGAAGGCGCCCAGGAGTCCCCCGCGGCGGCATCCGCCCGACGGATGCGGGCGAAGAGGTTCCCGGCAAAGATCACGAACGCAAACAGAGCCGCCGCCTCCAGAACGATGGCGGCCTGCTGGGCGTGGTAGTGCTGGAGTACGTAGAGCTCGACCTGGGATCCGCTGGCGTCACTGCCGGGGGCCAGCATGCGCAGGACGGTGGCCACCGCGCCCAGGGCGAAGAAGGCGATCCCTGCCACCCCGGTCGTCCGCCGCACCACCGCGGTGGTGGCTCCTATCGGCGCGGGAGCGACTCCCGTGGGGGCGGCCACCAGCCGGCTGTGAGTGGCGTCGGACATCTCAGGCCCTGGAATCGGCCAAGGTACCGTCCACCAGCTCCTTGAACCGCTCCAACTCGTCCGGTGGGTCCAGGAGGCCGCGCAACCGGTCGTGACCCAGGTGGGCCCGGGCGTAGAGCCGGGCGACCAGGGACTTGCGCCCGTCCTCCGCCTCGGAGCCGGCCTGCTCCAGGAGAAGAGATGCGGCGTAGACATCGACCATGAGCATGGCCAGGGGATACAGCCGGGCCTCGGCCGTCGGGCCGTCCAGGGTCTTCCATCCCCGAATGGCCTCCTCTAGGAGGGCGACCGACTGGGTCACGGTGTCGACAGTGGTCTGGTCTCCGGACGGGGCGGCGCCCAGGGCCGAGCGCACCCGGGCCAGGAAGGCCACCTCGGCCTGGTCGCGCAAGACGGACCGCCGCACGTCCAGACAGAGGATGTTGTCCGGTCCTTCCCAGATGGTGTTGACCTGGGCGTCGCGCAGCAGGCGGGCCACGGGCCACTGCTCGATGTAGCCGTTGCCGCCGTGAATCTCGATGGCGTCGCTGGCCGCGGTGATGCCCAGCCGGGCCGCCCGCAGCTTGATGAGCGGCGCCCCCAGCCGGAGCCGGGGACCGAGGAAGCCGTCGAAGACGAGGGCCTGAGCGGCCTCGACCTCGACTATGAGTTCAGCCAGCTTGCGCTGGGCCAGCGGCTGCTCGATCAGGGCGGCGCCGAAGACCTCCCGGGCCCGGGCGTAGCAGAGGGCTTCGACCAGGGCCCGTCGGGCGCAGCCGAGTCCCATCATGGCGATGCCGAGCCGGGCGCCATTGGTCAGTTCCATCATGCGGGCCAGTCCCCGGCCGTCGCCCCCGGCCGCACCGGCCCGGCCGGCGTCTGGCCCCTGGCCCGGCTCCCTGCGGTCATCGGCCGAGCGGGCCGCCCCGGCCCCGGGCGCCAGCATGAACGCCTCGGCATCGACCAACTCGACTTCGGCCGAGGCCACCGCCTTGGTGCCGAGCTTGTCCTTGAGCCGGCGGATCATCACCCCGTTGCGGCTGCCATCCCGGCGTTCGCGCAGCACCAGGAAGGGCACTATGCCCCGGCCCGTGTCCGGGGCGCCCTCCGGCTTGGCCAGCACCACGAAGGCCGAGCCATTGGCGTTGGAGGCGAACCACTTGAGCCCGTTCAGCCGCCAGGCGTCCCCCTCGGGGGTGGCCGTCGTCTCCAGGGCGGCCAGGTCGGAGCCCCCGGTGCGCTCGGTCAGCATCTGGGCGGCCTCTCCTCCGAGTTCGGCCCCGCCGACCAGCTCGGCCAGCCGGGTTTTGACATCCTCGGGGGCGAACTCCTCGGCCAGACGGACGACCATGTCGCCACCGGTGCCGAGGGCGCAGGTCATGCCGATCTCGGCCTGGTTGAGCATGTAGCTCCAGGCCGCCGCCATGGGCCCGGGGTCCACCCCGGCGGCCCGGGCCTCTGAGCGGAAGGCCGGGTCGGAGAAACTGTTGGCCAGGAGGTCGCGCTTGGAGGCCTCGAAGCTGGGCGGGGTGACCACCAGGCTGACGTCGTGGCCCCAACGGTCGTACTTCTCCAGGCGGGGCGGGTTCCGGTCGGTCTCCTCGGCCCGTTCGGCTATGGCCCCACCCATCAACTCCCCCACCGCCTCCAGGCGGGGCTCGGCCCAGGCCAGGGCGGAAGCGTCGAGGTGGGACCTGACGATGAACTGGAGGCTCGGGTCGCAGAGGTACCAGTTGAGGCCCACCGCGCCGCGGAAGCGGGAGGTGTCATAGCGACGGGACTTTCCGTCCGAACCGAACGGCAGGCGATCGAAAGGCTCGATTATGGGAGCGGGTTCGGTCATTCCCCGGACTCTACGGCCACCGGTGTCAGGCCGGGCGCTCCACCCACACCGACGCCGCC
>DATLUK010000067.1:0-9109 GCA_035533195.1 Acidimicrobiales bacterium
GCTTTACGACCAGGGAGGTGATGCCGGCCTGAACAGCTGATCCGACCACCACAAGGCGCTCCGCTCCCTGCGGTCGCATTCAACCGGAACGGGTGGCCGCTTTCAACCGGAACAGGTGGCCGCTTTCGCCGGAATGCTCACCATTCGCGGCGGCGACATTGCCGAGCTCAGCGCCTTGCTGGCCCAGGACCCGGGGATGGCAACCGCACGCCTCGTCGGAAAGGACGGCGGGAGCCGCACCGCCTTGCACGTCGTGACCGACTGGCCTGGCTACTTCCCCCGTGGACCGCAGAGCGCGCGGCTCCTTCTGAGCGCCGGTGCGGACCCCGACGAACGCACCACGGGAAGGGGCGGGCAGAGCGGCGAAGGTACAGAGACGCCATTGCACTGGGCGGCCAGCAGCGACGATGCCGAAGTGGCGGCTGTCCTGATTGACGGGGGTGCGGACATCGAGGCACCGCGCGGCTCCATCGGCACTCCCCTGGCCAATGCTGTCGGCTACGCCTGCTGGAGCGTCGGGCGTCTCTTGGTGGAGCGAGGGGCGCGGGTGGAAGCGCTTTGGCAGGCGGCGGCATTGGGACTCACCGGCCGGCTGGTCGAGCTGGTGGAGGAGCGCACTCCGCTTGACTCAGATGAGGTCTCCCAAGCCTTCTGGCATGCCTGTGCCGGCGGCCAGAGGCGCACCGCCGACTTCCTGCTTGAGATGGGAGCGGACATCAACTGGGTTCCCGATTATGCCCAAGGAACGCCGCTCGATGCGGCTCGGGGGGAGGGCACTCAGCGGGAGAATGTGATCAGCTGGCTACTGGAGTCCGGCGCACAATCGGGACAGGACGGGCGGTAGCTGGCCAGCGTGGACCTGGGAGAGGACGACGGATCTCGGGGATGGGGGTTGCGGAGCCCATCCCAGAACATCCCTCAAATGGTCCTCGAAGACCAATGGCTTCCTGGGACCGGGACATTGATGCCGGTCTCGGGACCGTCCGATCTACTGGCGTGCACGAATCAGGCGTCGACGCGGCGATGGCCCGGCTCCCGGTCCGGCCTTGTTACCTTGCCAAGGGCACGGGGTTGACGACATGGAGAGGTTGACGTGGCCAAAGCGCGGATCGGGCTGCTGTGGCGGGGAGAGAGAGGCGGTCCCATGTCTCCCCGGGCCGAGGCCATGCTGGGCCCCCTCTTCTCGGCCTTCACCGAGCTGGATGTCGACGCCCGGGCGGTGGTGTATGCCGATGATGCCATCTCCCAAGTGCGGGCCGAGCTGTTGGGCCTGGACGGGGCCATCGTTTGGGTCAACCCGATCCAGGACGGCGCCAACCGTTCTCAACTCGATGCCCTACTGCGGGAGGTCTCCGATACCGGGGTGTGGGTGTCCGCCCACCCCCAGGTCATCGACCAAATGGGAACCAAGGAGGTCCTGTTCGCCACCCAGGGCCTCGGGTGGGGCAGCGATACCGCTCTCTACCGCTCCCCCGAGGAGCTGGCCCGGGGCTTCCCCGGCCGCCTCGCCCACCACGGCCGCCTTGTGGTCAAGCAGGCCCGAGGGACGGCCGGTAACGGCGTGTGGCGGGTGGAGCTGGCCCCGGGCTGGCCGGGAGGTCTCCCCGGTCTGGATACACCCGTCCTGGTCCAGCGGTCCGAACCGAGGAACGTCACCCCGCTCGAGGAGGCGACCCTGGGGCCCTTCCTTGAGGACTGCCGGGCCTACTTCACCTGGTCAGGCTGCCTGATCGACCAGCCCTACCAGGAGCGCCTGGGCGAGGGAATGATCCGGGTGTACTTCGTGCATGACGAGGTGGTGGGCTTCTGCCATCAGTGGCCCAAAGGCCTCCTCACCCCAACCCGTGCTGAGGAGACCCCGGCCCCGTTGGTTTCGCCGACCATGGAGGACCCCGACACCCCGGCCTATGCGGTGCTGCGGGCCAAGGCCGAAGCCGAGTGGGTCCCCCAGATGCAGGAGCTCCTCGGTATCTCCACCGACGAGCTTCCAGTCATCTGGGACGCCGACTTCCTCTACGGTCCGAAGACCCCCTCTGGTGAGGACACCTACGTCCTGTGCGAGATCAACGTCCAAGCGGTCTGGCCCTATCCGACCCAGGGCTCAGGGCGGTTGGCCCGGGCGGCGCTCGACAGGGTTGTCGGTCGCCGGAGACCCCCCTCTGAGATAGGCGTAGCGCTCGACAGCTGACGGCTGCAGCCGAGTCCCAGCATGACGGCTCCTCGAAGGCCGCGAAGAGCTCGATCGGTCGCGTGCCCTGTCCCCGGGGAGCGAATCAGAGTGACCTGTCACCCATCGCCGGTGGTGGGCCGATTTCAGGAAGAACCGGAGTGCGCGCGCCCGTGAGGCATAACGGCGTTGGTCCCGTACACCGCTCGCCAGCCGAACTCGAATATGTAAGCGACCACCAGTACGGCGATGAACACGGCGCCTCCGTAGCCGCCGATGAGGCTGTGGCCGAGACCGGTCTCAAGGAGGCCGAAAGCGCCAAGCCCGGCCCAGCCCAGGCCGCTCACGATGCAGTGGGCTTCGCGGCACCGCCAGAAGTTGACGAGGCACCAGGTGCTTCCGGCGAGGGTGGCCACGGCGGCCAGCGCCAGGCCCGGTCGGCGGGACAGGTTGGGGGCCAGGCTGACCGCCACAAAAACAAGCCCGAAGAAGATCCACTGACCAACGCCGGTGGGCAGCAGCCGGCCGGCGAGGCGCTTGAAGGAGCTATCGGACGCGAGACGAACCGGAGAGCAGAACCGGCCGGTGCCGGCCGAGGCCCTGACTGGATCGCTCGACCGGTTCATCACCCCTCACCCTTATCGGCCGTCCCGACACCAGAGCCGACGAGATCGGTGGGAGTCTCCAGGCCGGCTCGGAGGGCCTTCACCATTGCCCCGAGGCTCGGTGCCCCTTCGGCCCGGCCAGCTTCGTCGAGATAGACCCGACAGGCCCAACCCCCGGCGTCGGCCGCGGATCCGAAAAGCTCTCGTCCGTCCAGGATGATGCTGGGTGACCCGCTGGGGATCACCGTGTCGGGCCTCACCTGGATGAGCCGTACCTCGACATCGCGGCGACCGATCACTCCCAGAGCCTCCTGGACCCGCTGGCGGGCCAGGTCCAAACTGGCACATCCAGCCTGGTGGACGATCTCCACTGCGCTCATGGCACCTCCTGGCTTGTACCATAAACCTTGCCCTATAGGGGAAGGTCAAGCGCGATGCTGATCAGTGAGCTGGCCGAGCAGGCGGGACTGACCACCAAGGCCATCCGCCACTACGAGCGCATCGGGGTCCTCGACCCTCCGAACCGCACCCCGGGGGGATACCGGGACTACGACCCCGAGGCACTGGCGCGACTCGCCTTCATCCGGGCCGGACGCTCCGCTGGGCTAACCCTCGGCAAGCTGCGCCAGGTCATTGCTCTTCGCGACCGAGGCGAGACGCCTTGCGCGCACGTGAGCGATCTCATCACCTCCAAGCGGGTCGAAGTCGACTCGCGGATCGCCGAGCTGGAGCACCTGCGCTCCGAGCTCGCCGCGCTCGAGCAGCGGGCACGGCGCCTCGATCCGGCTGACTGTGACGCCTCCAAGGTCTGCCACATCATCACCACCCAGCGCTGAGGTTTCTGTGGGTATCCCAGAACGACGCCGAGTCGAGCCGGCCGACCTCGACCAAACGCCGGAACCCGGCCGTACTCGCCGTTGTGGAGGGTCCGCGTCCAACCACTCGGTGGGTCACGGGCCCAGAGGGTCAGCGCACGTAGGTATCGGCGGCCAGCACCACGATGAACAGGAGGAAGGCGACGACGTGGGTGGCGGTGCAGTACAGGCAGATGGCCCGGAGGCGCAGCTCGCCGTAGAGCAGATACAGGACCATGAGCATGCTCACTACAACACCGAGCAGGCGAAGCTGGTGGATCCTCAAATTGGCTGCCCGCCAGGCCGCCGGCAGGCACAGGACGAGCATGCCGAGGAAGAAGGCCACCCCCAGGTCCGCTACCGGGATGCCCAACAGCTTCGAATAGACGCTGGTGGTCACCTTGCCGCAGTTGATGAGGCCTTTGTCCGAGCAGACCAGGCTGGAATTGCCGGTGTAGTGCTCGAAGGTTAGGTAGCTGTCGATGACCAGACCGACCAGGCACAGTGCCATCGAGGAGAGAACCATCCAGGGCGGCGGATACAACTCAGCCGCCAATGGATCCTCGGCCGGAAGGTTCATCCGACCGGAACGAGCCGGGGTGCCCGGGCCGGGGCCAGGAAGGCCAGGCCCAGCAAAACAAGCAGTGGGCCGCTGTTGGGATCGGTCCCCTGCAGGGTGAAGATCCCCCCGAAGTTCTCCTTCACCCAGACGAAGCCACCCACCCCACAGGCCGCCAAGACCACGGGGCGGGTGAGGGCAGGGAGGTGGATGCCGATACCGATGAACCCACAGACCACAGCCATGCTGACCGACGCCTCCAGTCCGTGGTGTCGGACCAGGCCCCCGATCGAGCGGTCGAGCCAGGACACCCATCCCGGTTCGTGCGAGGTCATTCCCACGATCAGGTCGTGCCAGGTATCCGCGGCCCGGTTCGCCCGCAGCAAGCTGTACCAGGCCAGGCTGACCCACAGGGCGCTCCACAGAACCAGCGGGGTGGTCGCACCCAAGGGGCCCCGCCGGGCCGGGGCCAGCCCTGTCTCGCCCTCGGCCCGGGGGGTGCGGGGCCACAACAGCACGGCCGTTGGTGCCATGATCCCGTTCACGAAGGCCGGGCTGAACATGAACGGTTGGAACTGGAGGGCGCCGTCTAGCAGCCAGAGCAGCCCAAGGGCACTGACCAGCGGCTCCTCGCCGACGAAGTGCCGCAGGATTTCGATCCGGCCCCGGATCGACAGGCTCGCCGTCCTCCTCGCCGGTAGGGAGGCGCCCAGGTTGACGGAAATGGAAGTCATCGTTTGAAACTCCCCAGGACGGTCACTGATCTGCCTCAAGGCTAGAGGAGACCCGGCCTTCCCCCATCGCGGGTTCCTCAATTCCGGAAGCGCTTATCAGCGTCCTCCGTCAGGGGCGGAGTTGGACAGCGTCAGCGAGCCGGAGGTCGTTCTCGCCTACGCCGGGGCCAGCCTGCTCGGCCCGCTACATGTTGCCCGGCGGGGTCTGCCTGACATCGGGAGTCGCTGGCCGATTTGGCGAGCTAGCCGGTGACCCAGTCGACGATGGCGAGGCACATCTCGTCGGTGGATCCGTCCCCCCAGGTGACGAAGCGCGGAGGTAGCCGGCGCAGCTCCGGCAGGAGCTCATGGAGCTGCGGGTTGTAGGTGCAGCTGACCTGGAGACGGTCCGCTGAACTTACCGTCACCGGTCGGGCCAGGTCGTAGGAACGCTGATAGTCAAAGTTGAAGTTGGTGACGTTCAGCAGCGTCTGCTGCTTGGGTGTGCCGGGATCGAGCACGATCTTCATGCCCTTGCCCAGCAGGTGCATGTGGGCGGTCAGCCGGAGGATCCGGCCGGAGAACGGCATGGGCCACGTGCAGCTCGTCGTGTCCCCGGCCGGAGGGTTGTTCGGGTCGCGACCGCAGACTTGCTCCAGAAACCCGACGAACCGTGGGAGGTCGGGACCGAAGCGAAGACCGAGGTCCGCGAGGGAGGCCTGACGGTTGCATAGTGGTCCGGTCACACCGGCCGGACAGGGAACGTCCGGGGGAGCTGGGAGGAGGCTCAGGTGCAACGGCTGGAGGCGGCGGGTGGCAGGGACCGTCTGTAGGACCAGCCTGGCCCGCACCGGCTTGCGCCCGGCCAGCATGTTGTAGTGGATCTGCATCACGACCAGGCTCCCGGCCGGGAAGGTGATGCCCGTGCCCTGGGGCGATCGATCGAGCCCGTGGCCGGGGGCCCACGCCGACAGCCAAGGAGTGCGGTTGAGGCCGGCCAGACCCTGGGCGGGCAGCACCGACTCACCGAAACAGGTCCACCCCTTGCCGTCGGCATCGGCCGCCCGGGCCTGGGCCGCCACGTCCGGGGGAACGAGGAAAAGGATGGCGTGGTGGACCTCGGGGCTCTCGGGGAAGAAGTGGCTGGCCACGATCATCCGATCCGAGCGGAGCCGGGGATCGAGAAGGGTGCAGTGGTAGTCGTCGGTCCCACCGCCGGGAGGCACCACCGGCGTGTAGGCGTGGGGCGGCTGGAGCGTGAGAACCCTGGCTCCGGGTGCAACCGGGTCGGTGCGGGGAGCCTTAGGCGCGGCCAGCGCGCCTGCACCGGTGCCGCAGCCGCCCGCGGCCAGCACCGTTACCACGACGAGCACAGGGACACTCAAGCGTGACAGTAGGCGCACCAGGCGGAGCGTAATCCGCCAGGGCCCGCGCCTACGGCGGTTCAGCGCCTGCCCTCTATACCCGGTCCACAAGGCCCGTTGGCCGGAGAGGTCCGACGAGATCCGCAGTCCTGGAGGGACCAGTGTTCCCGAATATCGGAGGCGACAGCCGGCCGGCGCGTCTCCGTACGCCGGTGTGAGGGCAGCAACTTGCGAGAGTCCCAGTTCGGCGGGTCCCTGCCGGGTCGAGAGTGGTCCCGAGCCTTTGCGACGCTTGATACCAGGTCACGAGGACGTCAGCGTCCTCAGCCAAGCGTCGACAGCCCCTGGGCTCGCCAGAGTCTTGACTACCGCGAGGTCAGCGTCTCTGGCGATGGCGGCGATCAGCCGGGGTCGACTCCGGCGGCGCCAAGTGAGCAGCCACCTCCAGTAGTCGAGCCGCTCCCGGGATCGCCTGAGGGAGCGAAATACGCATCGCCAGCGCGGAAAGTCGAGGAGGACAACCGTGTCTGCCGCTCTCAGACGAGGTTCAAGGACGTCGTAAGGACCGAGGTCACCGTCCATGATCCACCCCGGTTGCCGTGTCAGCTCCTCCAGCCGCTCTCGCCACTGATCCTTCGGCAGCGGCCTGAGGTCCTCGGTCCAGAAGTGCTTGTCGAGCTCGATGACCGGCAGCCCGACAAGCCCACCTAGCCGGCGGGCCAAGATTGACTTGCCCGCACCGCCCGGACCGAGGATTACGACACGCTCCACGTCCTCATAGTGGCGGATGCGCAGATGACGGGCTCATCGTGCGAGCGAACCCTGTCCCCGAAGCTCGCCCGATTGCGACAGGTCAGCCTGCCCTAATCGCCGGCTGCGGGCTGTCGTCACGCTGACGGATGCGGCCTCCGTCTCTCAGGATCAAAGAGTGAGCACAATCTTGCCGTGGACGTGGCGTCCGCCCTGCAGTGTCACGGCGGCACGGATCTCCTCGATCGGGAAGGTCGCAGCGATGGGTACTGTGATTTGGCCCAGCAGGATCGCGTCGGTGATCCGATCCAAGGCATCGGGCCGGGCATCGCTGCCTCCGGTGGCGCGCACGCCGCCAGGAGGGTTGGGCCCAGCCGCGATCGTGGAGATCCGCTCGGGCTGTACTCCGAGCGCTAACGCCGCTTCAACCGTTTCCGTGCCGAAGAGGTCCGTCGCTGCGCTCACGCCTTGTGGGGCCAAGGCCCGCGCCCGATCTGCCAGGCCCGTGCCGTAGGCCGCGGGCTCGACCCCCATCTGCTCGAGAAAGCCGAAGGTGGTCTCCGAGGCGGTCCCGATCACCCTCGCCCCAGCCAGTCTGGCGAGCTGCACGACGAACACCCCCACCCCGCCGGCGGCCCCGCCTACCAGGAGGGTATCGCCCGAGCGCAGGTCGATCGCCTCCAGAGCCGCGACGGCGGTGCTGCCGGCCACAGGCAAGGTGGCCGCCACCTCGTCGCTGATGCCTACGGGCGTATGGAAGAGGGCATCGGGTGCCTCCGGCGCCGTTCGCATCACCAGGAAGTCGGCTACGGCTTTGCCCATGGCGCCTCCAAAGACGCGATCACCCACGGCAAAGCCTTCGGCGCGGGTGCCGACCTCGTCGATCACCCCAGCGAAGTCGTATCCGAAGCCGGACGGCAGCCTGATCCCGAAGTGTGCCCCGCCGAAGAACGCGATGGCCCCGTCCATCGGGTTCAGACCGGCGGACGTAACCCGGACTCGAACCTCTCCTGGCTCGGGGTGGGGCTCGGGGATATCCCTCAGCTCCAGGACCTCGGGACCTCCGAGGGACTCGTAGATGACGGCACGGCTCATGCGGACCTCCGGCAGATAGGTGATGAGACTTAGTGCCATGACTATACATCGGTTGATGGGACCAAGTGCCATAACATGTTCCCATGGCCCGCTGGCAGCCGTATCCCTCCGAGCGGCTCGTCTTGGCCGCCCTCGATCTCTTCGAAGAGCGCGGCTATGAGAAGACGACGGTCATGGAGATCGCCGAGCGAGCCGGGCTGACCAAGAGCACCTTCTTCCGCCACTTCGCCGACAAGCGGGAGGTGCTCTTTGGCGGGGACACGATGGCTGGGCTGCTCGCCGACTGGATCGAAATGGCTCCGGAGGGGGCCACTGCGCTCGAAGCGGTGGCTCACGCCCTCGACGCGGTCGGAAGGCAAGCTTTCACGCCCGAGCGGCGTGAGTTCAGCTTCCGACGGCGTGCGGTGATAGGCGCTAACCCTGAACTGCAGGAGCGGGAGGCGCTCAAGGGACTCGCTCTGACAGCCGCAATGACCGAGGCCCTCGAGAGACGCGACACCCCCGCCCTGACCGCCTGTGTAGCCGCCCAGCTGGGCGCCCTCGCCTTGAAGATCGCCTATGAGCGCTGGAGCCACACCCTTGGTGATAGCGACTTCGGCGAACTTGCACGGCGGACGCTGCGCGAATTGCAGACGACCAGCGAGGAGCTTTGAGGCCAATGGCCTTCGAAACGCTGCTCGGACTGTGCAAGAGGCGCCCAATAACCCGACGGGCCCTCCCGAACGCGCCTGCCCCCCCACAGCACCGCCGGGCGTGGGTCAGGGCTCCGTGCTGCCTCTGGGCTCGTATCAGGTACCGGCAATGGGTTCTCCACCGCCACGGTCCCAGCACCAGACGACCTCCCCGTCGACTATCTCCGCCGACCTAGCCCGAGTTTCCTGGATAACGACCGCCTGAAGTATGAAGTCCCAGGTCAGCGGGGCTAAACGACTGTGTCGCGCGTATTACCTAGGTTCAGCGAGCCGGGGCGTAAGCGTCGAGCCCGAACAAGTCGTAGAGACG
>DATLUK010000068.1:0-19971 GCA_035533195.1 Acidimicrobiales bacterium
CGCCACCACCGTTGATGCCGCCGCTGGCGGAGCCGGAGGACGATCCGGCTTGTCCCGGCGCGGCGTTGGAAGCCGAGCCCACCGCCGCCTGGGCGCCCGAACCGGCGTTTCCGGCCGAAGCCGATGATCCGGAGCCGCCGCCTCCGTTGCTACTGGTGCCGGCGGCCACGCCCGAGTTGCTGGATGGCTGGGAGGTGGGCACGAAGACGATCAGAAGAGCGATGGCCAGGATGGCGGCCAACACGGGGACATAGCGCCCGCCCATCTTGAGCAGCCAGCGCCGCAGCATGGTCTCGAACTCGGCCTGGGACATCTGACTCCGGTCCATGCTCATTTCTTTGCTCATTTCTTTACCCCCTGCTTGGCTACAGCCTTGTCGGTTACGGCTGCTTTCGGTTGGCGCCCCGTCCGTCCCGCCGCCGGAGCGCCGGCCCGCGAGCGGGCGTCTTTGGCGGCCGTTCCGCTCCGGCGGCGGGCCGCTCGCTTGGACGCGGCGGTGAGGCCGGAGCGGCCCACAGCGGCCGGGTCCACACCCAGGTAGGCCTCGACCACCAGCGGATCGGCCAGCACCGCCGCAGGGATTCCTTCGGACAGGACGCGGCCCAGGTGCAGACAGACCAGGCGGTCGGATATGGACGAGACCAACGGGACGTCGTGTTCGATGATGATGAAGGTGGCTCCGGTCTGGGCCCGCAGGTCCACCAACAGCTCACCCAGGGCCTCGCTCTCGCGCTGGGCGATCCCCGACGTGGGCTCGTCCAGGAGCACCACCTGGGGCTGATGAGCCAGCAGGCAGCCGAGCTCCACCACCCGGCGGGTGCCGGTGGACAGTTCGGATATGAAGGCGTCGCGATAGCGGTCGAGACCGAGGCGGCCCACCAACTCATCCACCGATGCGGCGGTGGCGGCCTCCGAGCGGCGCACGGCGTCGGTGCGCAACAAGCTGAGGAACGGGTCCCTGACATCCAGGCGTCGTTCGTGGGCGACAGCCAACGTCTCGGCCACCGTCAGAGAGGGAAACAGGCGGGCGTCCTGGAAGACCCGGCCCAGGCCCAGTGCGGCCCGCTCCTCGGCCGGCATCTCCGTGACATCCAGTCCATCCAGAACGATGCGGCCCGAGCTCGGGGGCAGGAAGCCCGAGCAGATGTCGAACAGAGTGGTCTTACCGGCCCCGTTGGCCCCGATGATCCCGAGGATCTCCCCTTGGCGGGCGGACAGATCCACCCCGTCCAGGGCGGCCACCCCGCCGAAGCGGCGGTGGACGTCGAGCACCGCGAAGACGGTGGGGGCGTCAGGGCCGGCCGGTGCCTCCCTCGCCAGGACTCCACCGGTGCCGGCGGGGCGGCGCCCGTCCAGGCCCGCGGGCCGGCGCCCATCCGGGCCGGCGCCAGCCCGGCGCCCTCGGGCCGTGCCCCTGGCGGAGTCGGCCCCCGGCCCCCCGAGGAAGACGGAGCGGACCAGGTCGGGGCGTTCGGCCAACTCGGCCGTGCGTCCGCTGAAGCGGACCTGGCCCCGCTCCATGAACACGGCCCGATCCGTGATGGATACGGCCAGGTTGAGCGACTGTTCGACCACCACCACCGTGACCCCCGAGGCGGCCAGCTCCCGCACCACCCCCAACAACTCGCTGACCACGGTGGGGGCGAGGCCGAGGGAAAGCTCATCGATCATGAGAAGCTTGGGCCGGCTGTAGAGGGCCTGGGCGATGGTGAGCATCTGCTGCTCCCCACCCGACAGCGACCCGGCCAGCGTGCCCATCCGCATCTCCAGCGCCGGGAACAGGCCGAGGATGCGCGCTGTGGTGGCGGCCAGGAAGTCGGGCTCCCGCCGGGCCAGCCATCCCCCCAGGCGCAGGTTCTCCGCCACGGTCAGGGAGGGGAAGACCCCCCGCCCGCTGGGCACCATGGCCAGGCCCCGCTTGACCCGGGCCACCGGGTCCAACCCGGTCACGTCCTCACCCTCGAACACGACCCTCCCCCGCCGCGCCCCCAAGAGGCCCGAGGCCACCTTCAAGGAAGTGGACTTGCCCGAACCGTTGGTGCCGAGCAGGCCGAGCACCTCCCCCCGGCGCACGTCGAGGTCCACCCCGAAGAGCACCTGCACCTGGCCATAGGCGGCATCCACATCCCGCATGACCAACACCGCCCCGTCCGGGTCGGCGCCCGGGCCGGCGCTCGGTCCGGCGGAGACATGCCGGGCGGCCTGGCCCCGGACCGACTCGTTGGTGGCTCCAACCCCGTCCGTCGAAGGGGCGGGGGGCGGATCTTCCTCGGCGAAGGCGGCCCGCTCGGCCAGGCTCGGCACGGACAGGCCCCGCCGGGCGGCTATGAGGCGCAGGCCCCGGTCCCGGAACCAGTACAGAACGGCGGCCAGGCCCCCGGGCAGGATCAGGACGACCAGGAGGATGCCGGCGCCAGTGGCCAGCAGTTGGGCGGCCCCGGACAGGAAGTAGGTGACGCCCTGGACGTAGACGGCGCCCACCAGCCCGCCGGTCAGGCTGCCCAGGCCGCCGATGACGACCATGGTGAAGACCTGGAGGCTGGTCTCGGCCGGATAGCCCCCGAAGCCGATGCCGCGCAGGCCGATGACGTAGAGGCCCCCGGCCAATCCGGCCAGCGCTCCGGAGAAGGCGAAGGCGACCAGGCGGGTGCGGTTGGGACTGATGCCGAAGCTGGCCGCCCCTCGGGCGTTGTCCCGTACCGACAGGGCCGCCCGGCCCGGCCGGCTGCGGCGGTAGTTCCAGGCCACCAGCACCACCGCGGCCAGGACGAACAGGCAGAAGTAATAGAAGGTGCCGGCTGAGTTGAGATCGAAGCGCTCCAGGAGCGCCGGCCGGCTGAGCTGGTTCGGCGTGAACCAGGGGAAGTAGGTGGAGTCCAGGAAGAAGTCGTTGGCCGGCACCGCGAAGGCCAGTGTGACCACGGCCAGGAACAGCCCCTGGACCCGCAGGGCCGGCACCCCGACGATGACCGCGGCCAGGGCCCCGATCAGTACCGAGGCGGCCAATCCGAAGAACAGATCGACGTGGGCGTTGACGAACAGCGACGCCGTGGTCCCCGCCCCCAGGCCCACGAAGGCGAACTGGCCCAGGCTGATCTGGCCCGACCAGCCGGTGAGCACGACCAGGGACACAGCGATGATCCCGTAGATGGCCATGTAGGCGATGAGCGTCCGCTGGGAGTCGGACATGGCCAGGGGGACCAGCACCACCGCCGCCGCGATCCCCGCCATGACCACCCCGCGGCCGATGCGGACCTCGGGCAGCCGGCGCAGGAGGGTGGGGATGGGACGGATCTCCCGCTGGGCCACGTAACTGCCCAGGCCGGCGTCATCGGTGCGGGTCAGCCGGCGGCGTTGGAGCAGGAGGGCCAGGAGAACGACCAGGAACAGGGCCACGTCCACCGTGGTCGCACGCGGATAGGACCAGAACACGGCCTGTTCGAAGACCCCGATCACCAACGAGGCCACGAAGGCGGTGGTCAGGCTCTCCATCCGCCCGATGACCGCCGCCGCCAGCGGGGCCAGCAGGCCTTCCGGGCCGGCCAGCGCCCCCAGCTGGGGACCCAGGATCGGGCTCGACAGCATGGCCCCGATCCCGGACAGGCCGGCGGCCAGCATCCAGGTCAGGCTGGACAGGCGCATCACCGGTATGCCGAGCAGCTGCGCCCTCTCGGTGGAGTCGGCCGCCCCCCGGATGGCGATGCCGAAGTCGGTGCGGGTGAAGAACCAGGCCAGGGCGATGAGCACCACCGGGATGACCACCATGGCCACCACGTGATTGCCGTTGAAGACGATGGGGCCCACGTCGAAGTGGAAGCTAAAGGGAGTGGTGAAGGTGGTGGTCGGGCCCAGTTGGCTGAACAGCTTGGGGACCACCAGCTCCAGGGCGCCCAGGATCTGAGCCACTCCGATGGTCGCCACCGTGACGATGAGGCGGGGGGCGGCAAAGAGCCGGCGCATGACCGACAGGTCGACCAGAAGCCCGGTGAGGAGGGCCACGGCCAGCCCGACGGGCAGGGCGGCGAAGTACGGCAGATGCGAGCCGGTCACCATCACCACCGCCACCGCCGCCGACAGGCCGCCGATCTCGGCCTGGGCGAAGTTGATGATGCGGGCGGAGCGGTAGACGATGACCAGGCCCATGGCCGTCAGCGAGGACAGCCCCCCCAGCACCAGGCCGAGCAGCACGACCCCGAAGGGGAGGCCGTCGGGCAGGAGGGCTCCGGCCAGGGCCCCGACCACCACGACCAGGACGGCGCCCGCCGCCCAGGCCGCTGGTCCCCCGCGGCGGGCCCGCTCCAGGACCGAGCCGACCGCCGCTTCGGCGGTCGCCCTCATTCGGTCACGGGCGGGACCCTGGTTCCATCGTCCCCTCGCTCCTGGTCCCGGCGGCTTCGGCCAGCCGGTTGGCGATCAGATCCTGCATCGACCAGGACGGCTTCAGCTTGGCCACCATCCCGGTCTGGACCATGACCACCCGGCCCACCATGATCAGCTCCTCGGGCAGGCTCACCAGCGGGTCGGCCCGGGCCGCCGACATGAGCCGGGCCCAGGCTTCCTCCCGGTCGTCCTCGGTCGCCCCGGAATCGAACAGGCTGGCCCAGGCCACCAGGGAGGACAGGTCCCCCGACCGGGTCTTGAACCCGAGGGCGTCGAGGGCGCCGACCGAGCGGGCGATGTCACCTTCCACGCCGGCGGCGTACAGCTCGCAGAGGGCCAGGCGGGTCGGATCGGACAGGGCCACGCAGGCGCCGAAGTCCACGATGCCGAGGCGCGGCCCGGGCTGGAGGAGGAAGTTGCCCGGATGGGGGTCCGCGTGCACGAACCCGTCCACCAGAATCTGCTTGAGAAAGGCGTCGACCAAGAGGCGCACCGCCTCCTCACAGGTGTCGCGGTCCGAATCGCGCAGGGCCTGGCCCAGATTGCGCCCCTCCACCCAGTCCATGACCAGGACCCGCGGCCCGGACAGGTGGCGATGCACGACCGGCACCTCGATGCCCGCCGTCCCGGCGAAATTGGCCCCGAAGGTCTCGATGTTGTCCGCCTCATTGGCGTAGTCGAGTTCGGACAGGATCACCCGCTCCAGCTCCCCGGCGATGGTGGACAGATCGAACCCCTTCACCACCCGGCCCAAAAGGCCCAGGAGACGGCGGGTATCGGCCGTCTCCCGAGGGACGATCTCGGCCACCCCCGGGTACTGGACCTTGACCGCCACCGTCCGGCCGTCCCGCAGCACGGCCCGGTGGACCTGGGCCAGGGAGGCGGCCGAGGCGGCCGGATCGAAGTGGCTGAAGACATCCTCCGTCGGGCCCAGCTCCCGTTCCACCACTCGGCGCACGGCGGCGACGGGAGCGGGCGGGACCCGGTCCTGGAGCTTGGACAGCTCCCGGATGTAGGCCTCGGGCAGCAGATCCGGCCGGGCCGAGACGAACTGGCCGAACTTCAAGAACCCGCCCCGGAGCTTCACCGCGGTGCGGTAGATGTCCCGGGCCCCGGCCTCGTTGGCCCAGTCCAGGCTGGGCCGCACCGAAGCTGGCAGCTTGCCCGCCCCATAGCGGGCCGCCACCCGGGCCGCCGTTCCGTAGATGGCCGCCCGCCGGCTGTTGGGCGAGCCGGGCAGCCGCCAGCTCGCCTCCTCCAAGTGGGCCATCACCCCACCAGGCTGACGGGCAGGGAGGCCAGACCCCGCAGCACGAAGTGCGCTCGGTAGGCAGGGTCGTCCTGGGCCAGGACGAGGTCGGGGAAGCGCGCCACCAGCCGGCCCAGGGCCTCCTGGCCCTCCAGCCGGGCCAGGGGCGCCCCCAGGCAGTGGTGCATGCCGTGGCCGAAGGAGACGTGCCCGGGCACTCCCCGGCGCAGGATCAGGGCTCCGGGGTCGTCCATGTAGTCAGGATCCCGGTTGGCGGCGGCCAGGCCGCATACCACCGAGTCACCGGGTTGGAGCACGAGACCACTTATCTCAGTGGTGGCCATGGCCGTTCGGGCCGTGACCTGGACCGGGGCGTCGTAGCGCAGCAGTTCCTCCACCGCTGGCACGGCCAGGCTCGGATCCTGGCGCCAGGCCGCCATCTGGTCGGGGTGGCGCAGCAGGGCGAGCGAACCGTTGCCGATCAGATTGGTGGTCGTCTCATGGCCGGCTATGAACAACAGGATGATCATGGCGAACAGTTCGGGCCGGGACAGGCTCTCGCCCTCCTCCTCGGCGGCTATCAACCGGCTGAGCAGGTCATCGGTGGGCCGGTCCCGGCGCTCTTCCACCAGGGCGGCGAAGTACTGGACGAAGCCGACCACCGCCGGCAGGGCCTGGTCCATAGCATCGGGGCCGGCGTCGCGGTCGAGGACCCGGGCGATGGCGGTAGACCACGGCTTGAACTGATCCCAGTCCTGGGCCGGGACCCCCAGGAGGTCGCATATGACCATGACCGGCAGGGGCTCGGCCAGGCCCGCCATCAGGTCGGCCTCCCCTCCGGCCTCCCCTCCGGATTCCTCGACCCGATCCAACAGCCCGTCCACCAGTTCGGCCACGCGCGGGCGCAGGCCCTCCACGGCCCGGGGGGTGAAGGCCCGGTTGGCCAGCCGGCGCAGGCGGGTGTGGTCGGGCGGATCGGCCAGCAGCATCAGCGCCAGGGTGCCGTCGGCCAGGAACGGGATGCTGCGCAGGCTCCCCATCCGCTCGTCCTCCCGGCGGTGGGCGGGGTTGCTGGACAGCTTGGGATCGCGAAGCGCGCTCAACACATCGGCGTGGCGGGTGAGGAACCAGGAGCCCTCGGCTTCGGGGATAACGGCCGAGTCCCGCATTCGGTCGTAGACGGGATAGGGGTTGCGCAGGAAGGCCAGATCGGACGGGTCGAAGCCCAGCCCGGCGGCGGACACGGATGGGTCTACGCCCAGTCTCGCGGCGGACACGGCCCGGTCGGCGTCGGTGCTCAATGCGTCTCCTCCCGCGCTTCCTCAGGCACCTCCGGCGCCTGGTTGGTCAATACCCCGATGAGTCCGTGCCAGACCAGATCGGTCAGGTTGGTCACCGCTTGGCTTCTCCCCATGCGGCCCTGCTCACTTATCCAGGCCTCGGCGCCCATCTGCACCGATCCGGTTATGGCGTAGCCGAGCAGCATGGTGGCCCGGGCCTCGATGCCGGCCAACTGGAGGGACTCCCGCAGGATCCGGCTCACCTCATCGGCCATACCCGTGAGGAACCCGGAGACGAGCTTCTGGCCGGCCGGGTCGGCGGCGGGCAGGCGGGTGGCCAGGAAGCGGTAGAGCTGGACATTGGCCTCGGTGTAGCGCAGGTAGGCGTCGATGCCCTCCTCCAGGGTGGCCCGGCCGGCCGGGCGCTGGGCCATGGCCTGGCGCAGTTCACCCAACAGGCCGGTGGCGTAGCGCACGGCCAGGGCCTCGTACAGGCCGGACCGATCACCGAAGTAGCGGTACAGAACCGGCTTGGTGATCCCGGCCCGGGCCGCCATTTCGGCCATGGTCACCGCTTCCCCCTGGTCCCGGACGGCTGCCTCAGCCGCATCCAGCAGAACCTCGGCTCGGTCCCGGCGCCGGGCCTCGCGCTCGGCGGCCGGGGGCCGGCCCACCACGGCCGGGCGCAGGCGCGGCCGAATTCGAGAGTCGATCCGCCCCGGCACAGCCCGAACTGTAACCCGGGGATACGGTTTGATGCCAGGCGGCCCTTCTCTCTCGACCCCACGACAGGATCGGTGACCACTCAGAGCGGCATATCCATGACGTTAAGTAGTGACAAACCGCCCGTCTCGGGCTAATCTTTGCTTATCAGCTTGAACCCCGCTGAGCCCGGCCGGGTCCAACGAAGGAGGCGGCCACCGATGAGTCAGGCACGCATGACGGGCCAGCCCCGGATACTGGTGGTGGAGGATGACGAGTCGGTTCGTCGCTTTCTGGCCACTTTGATCTCGACCGGCGGTTACCGCGCCGTGGAGGCGGCCGACGGGCCCGCCGCCCTGGAGAGCCTGGCTCGGGAGGAGATCGACCTGGTCCTCCTGGACCTCGGGATGGCCGGGATGAGCGGCCTCGACGTGCTCCGCCGGATCCGCTCCGACCCCGGTACCGCCCAGCTCCCCGTCATCATCGTCACCGGAGCCGACCAGCTCGATGACCGCGTGTCCGGCCTCGACACTGGAGCCAGCGACTACATCACCAAGCCCTTCGAGCCCGAGGAGCTGCTGGCTCGGGTCCGGGCCCAGTTCCGCCAGCAGGAGTCCTGGACCGAGACGGTCGCCGACCTTCTCGATGAGCGAGCTCGGCTGCTGCGCCATCTGGGCCAGGCCGCCGGGCGGAGCGGACCCGAGGCCACCGCCGCCGGTCTGTGCGAGGGCCTCATGGATCTGGACGGGGTGGCCGGCGCCGCCCTGGTCTGGTTCGACCACGGGCGGGCCGTACCTCTCGGCACCGCCGGTGACGTGCCTGGCGTCATCCGGGCCGGCCAGGCCCTGTCGGGAGCCGTGGGCCGCTACCTCGAGGTGAAAGCCAGCCTCGGCCCGTGGATCGAGATGGCCGACCACGCCGGCGCCGAGTCCGACCGGCCCGGACTGCTGATGGCCGCCGAAGCCATGGCCTGTGCTCCCCTCGGCGCCCGCCGCAGCTGCATCGGCGTCCTCTTGGTGGCCATCGACGCCGACTCATCCATGCGCACGGCCCGCAGCGTCCTTTCGGCCGCCATCGACTTTGCCGGGGCGGGCGAGGAGATGCTGCGGTCGGCGTTGAGCAGCGATCCGGCCCGTCAGGCCGCCCAGCTGCAGATCTCCTCCCTCCTGACCGACGGCAGCTTCCGGGCGCACTACCAGCCGATCGTCCGCCTGGCTGATAATTCGGTGGTGGGTCATGAAGCCCTCACCCGCTTCGATGACGGGACCGATCCCGAGTCGCGCTTCGCCCAGGCCAGCGCGGTGGGGCTCGGGCTCCGACTGGAGGAGTCCACCATGGCCCGCTCCATCCAGTCCTCTGCAGCCCTTCCTCCCGACACCTGGTTGGGTCTCAACGTCTCCCCCGAGATGATCATGACCACCCAGTCCATCCTCCCTCTCATCGACGCCGCCGACCGGCCTCTGGTGCTGGAGCTGTCCGAGCACGAGCCGGTCAGCGACTACAGCGCCCTGCGGGCTGCCTTCGACCGGATGGGCGGAGAGGTGCTCCTATCCGTCGATGACGCCGGGGCCGGCTTCGCCTCCCTGCGCCACGTGCTCATCCTCAATCCCGCCTTCATGAAGCTGGACCGGTCATGGGTCCACGGCATCGAGGACGACCCGGCCAAGATGGCCCTGGTAGCCGGACTGCAGAGCTACGCGGCCAAGACCGGATGTCGGGTCATAGCCGAGGGCATCGAGACCGAAGCCGAACTGGACGCAGTCCGGGAGTTGGGCGTCGACCTTGGCCAGGGTTATCTCCTGGGCCGGCCCGAACCGCTGGCGCCCGAACCGCTGGCGGGCGAGGCACGCCATTCAGCTTGAGCGAGGCCGTTCAGTTTGGGCTAAGCGTCCTCTTTGATCAGCGTCCGCAGGTCGGACTCGAGCTCCGGGGTCACCACGGTGTCGTGGGCCTCGGCGGCATGCGGCCTGACCTGGGCCAGGATCTCTTCCGCGGTAGAGCCGTGGACGATGGCATCACAATCGAAGCCGGCATCCCGGCAGTGCAACACTTTCATCGCTGACACCTCCTCACCGGCCGATAGTACCCTCCGCCGGTGGCGGACAACCCGAGCTGTCAGAAGCGGTTCAGCACGCCCTGCTGCCGAGCAACCTCCCCCGACATCCCGGGATGGTCGTTCGCCACGTTGTACCAACCCGCCGGGGCCGATCTGCTGGTCGGTGGTGACTTCTACGACTGGTATCGCCGTCCCATCGGTGGGGTGGCCCTCCTGGTCGGGGACGTGTCGGGCAAGGGCTCCCTGGCCGCCGCCCTCGGCATGTCCATCCGCAAGGGGCTAAAGGCCCTCGCCTATGCCGGCCTGGAGATCGAGGACGCCATCACCGTGTTGGAGGTGGCATTGGAGGAGGAGCTGGTCTCCACCCTGGTGTCGTTCTGTTACATCGAGCTCGACGCCGGCGCGGACATACGGCTGGTGTCGGTGGGCCATCCCCCGCCGTGGCTGATCCGAACCGGACGGGCCCGGGAGATCGACCTGTATCCCAACCCGCTCTTCGGGCTGCGCGACACCATCGTGGAGAGGCCGCGGGCCCAATCCACCACCGTGTCGGTGGCCGAAGGGGATCTCGTCCTGATCTTCTCCGACGACCTGACCGAGGCGCGCCTGCCCGACGGACGCCAGTTCGGGGAGGGGGCCCTCCAGTCGATGCTGGCCGAGGTGGCACCGGGCACCCGTCCCTGGGAGCTCGCCCTCAATTTGAGCACAAGCCTCGACACCGCCGTCGAGCCCCTGCGTGACGATCTGGTGGTGCTCGTACTCGGCCGGGACGGGGCCGCGGCCGAACGGAACGGGACCGCGGCCCGCCCGAACTGACCGGGCTCAGCGATCTTCAGCCGACGCCGGCCCGGCCTGGTCGTAGCGTCCTGTCCGATGGCCTCTCCCTACGTCATCGACTACACCGGATCGTTCCTGTTCCCGGTCCCGCCCGAAGCGCTGTGGTCCGCCATCGAGGACATGGGGCATTTCGAAGGCTGGTGGGGGTGGCTGTCCGAGTTCCAACTCGAAGGTGACGGGCTTCGCGCCGGGTCCGTGTTGCGAGGCGTGGTGTCTCCTCCGGTTCCCTACCGGATGACCGTCCGAGTGGAGTTGGAACGCTGTGACCAACTCCGCCTGATCGAAGCGACCGTACACGGGGATCTGGAAGGCCCGGCTCGCCTGGTGTTAGAGCCCCACCCCGAGGGCACCCGCGCCGATGTCTCGTGGCGCATCGAGATGACCGAACGGCGCATGAGGCTGGCCGCCCTCCTCACCGGCCCGCTCCTGCGGTGGGGTCACGATCGGGTGGTGGAGACAACCGTCCGGGCCTTCCGTCGCCAGCTGGCTCAGAAGTAGGCGCGCTCGCTGCCTGGTCGATCCGAGTCCCGGGGACGCCTCGGTCACCAGCGGGCTAGGACCACGGCGGCGGCCAGGAACGCCATAGCCCAGGACAGGGCCCGCAGAGCGCGCTCCAATGGATCGAGGAGCAGGGCGTGGTCGATCCGGAGGAATGTGCCGTCGGACTGGGCCAAGCTGCCCTCCACCCCGACGGTGCGTCGGCGCAGCATCCGGGCCGGCGTGCTGAGGCTGCGCTGGGCAAAAGACAAACCAAACGCACCGACGGACCCGGCTATGGCGGCCCAACCCAGTCGGCCGGTCTGGGCCACGTAAGCGGTGATCACCGGAAAGGAACCCCAAGCGAGGGCAAACCCGACATCGGTGTGGACCACCCCACCGAAGACCTCGGCGTTGTAGGCCACGACCAACAAGGGGCCGATCACCATGAACGGGATCAGGACCCAGCCCAATTCGATCACCCCGACTACGCCCAGGCCCAGGGCCACCACCAGTCCCCCGGCCGCGGCGACCATGAGCGCCGTGCGGGAGATAGTCGTGCCCAGGGGTCGGCTGCTGACCTCATCGATGGCGTGGGCGCTGACACCGACCGCGGCCAAAAAAGCCAGGAGGGTGGCCCCGAGCCTCACCACATCCAAGCGGGGAGCCAGACCGGCGCCGATGGCCACGTAGGAGAGGTGCCACACCGTGTAGGGAGGGTGCAGCAGGCTCCACCAGTCGCGCCATCCCCCCGGGGCGGCGGCATAGAAGGCCGGCCTCCGCTCAGCCATCGGCTTTGCGTCCCCACATGACCACGCCGCCCCCCAGGCTCATCCGCCTGACCCCGACATCGACCAGCCCGGCTGCTTCCCACGCCGTCACCGTCCACTCCAACGGGTAGCGCCGGTAGTGGCCGCTAATGTTGGGCCCGAGGAACCTCCCGACCCTGTACCACTCGGTGCCTCCCGTGATCATCCCGGCGGCGGGCAGGACGAATCTGGTGTAGAGCCACCACCAGAACCGCCAGAAGGGGCTGGGCGGGACACTGAACTCCAGGCTGGCGACGCGGCCGCCGGGACGCAAGACCCGGGCCAGTTCCTTCAGGGTGTCGGCGGGATCGGCCACATAGCGCAGCAGGTAGCTGAAGGTGAGCCCGTCGAAGGACTCATCCGGGAAGGGCAGCTGCTCGGCCCGGCCCACCGCCAGCTGGACACTTGCCTCGGCCCCAGCCTGCCTGACGTTCTGGGCGCCACGGCGAAGCATGGCCTCGGTCAGGTCGACGCCTATCACGCCGCCACCCCCGGCGGCGGTCAGCTCCAGGGCTATCCCCGCCGTCCCGGACGCCACATCCAGATGGAGGGGGACCCGGCCGGGACGGGAAGCACCCGGCAGAGGGACCTGGCCCGCCTCCACTTCCAGGACCCGCCTGACCGCTTCGGACCTCCAGCGGCCGTTCTGCCCGAACGAGAGGAGTTCGGCCAACCCGTCGTAGCGCGGTCCGAGACCATCGAAGAGCGACCGGGTGAATCGGTTCGGATCGGTGCCGGCCACGATCTATGCCCCCGCGGCGGTGCGGGCCTGAACTGCCGCCGCCAACCTGGGTAGAGCTTGATCGGGGAAGGGAGCCACGGCGCTCACGTTGATCTCGCTCAGGACGTAGGTGTCCTGGCCGGCCCCGGTCTTGGGACCGAAGAGGAAGTCGGCATCCCATAGGACGGGAAGGGAGGCAGCATCCAGCTCGACCCGCGACAGCAGGCCCGGCACCCACTCGTCCTCCATGAACCGGCGCAGGTTGGCGAAGACGACCTCCTCCGGCCCATACATGGTCTTGGCCGCCGGTAGTCCGAAGACCCGCTCGGGCGGGACGGCGGCCGCGCCCCCAGCGGCCAGCTCGCCCGGTGAGCGCCCGGCGGGGTACTGACGGGAGAAACCGACCACCTCGTCACCCACCAGGTAGCAGCGGATCAGCCCCTCGGTGATGCGGGCCTGGAAGGCCTGGTCGATGAGTCGGCCCTGACCGTCAGAGTATCCGAAGTACTTGGCGCAGCGGTCCATGAAGGAGCCCAAGGACACTTCCTCCACCGTGTCATCCCGGGCCCGGGCCGACTGGACCCGGACCAACGCTTCCCGGCCCGGCACCGGACCGGGACCGGTGGCCAGCTGAACCTTCCAGACGCCGATACCCCCGTTACCCCGGTACTGCTTGATCACCCGGGCCTCCCCCACGGTCAGCCGGCCGGGGAACGTGTCTTCGAATTCCTCCCGGCTGGAGTAGAGGTAGGTCTCCGAGCCCCACCCGAGCTCCCGGGTGCGGTACAGAACCTCCTTGGTTCCCATCTTCAAGATCACATCGGGATGGGCCGAGACCCATGCCCCGGCCGCCGCTACGTCCCGGAGGATGTCATCCAGTTGCGAGCGGTCCCCTTTATCGGTCACCGGATCCACCCAGACCAGTACCCCTCGGACCCCGTGGAGCGCTCGGCGGAACTCCTCGGCTACCGACTCGGCGTAAACGGCGGGCTCGGGGGTCAGCCCGACACGTCTGAGGGCCTCGGCCACCGGGGCCAGGCGGGAGTTCTCGATGAGCGCCGAAGCCCGCGCCATCTGGTCGCCTCGGTAGACCAGGGCCACCCGTTCGGACCTTCCTGTGGCCATGCCGCCTCCTCCGGGTCCAGATGGTGGGTTGTGACCTTATCTACGTGCCGGCGTCAGTGGCCTCGGCCCTGCCGCCATTCACGCGTTCTTGATAGGACGGCCTCGGCCTCTAGAACAATCTCCTCCACGATGGCGGCGGCAGCCTGGCGTGATCGGACCGAACCGACCGACTGGCCCGCGTACAGCGCCTTTGCCTCGATGGGACCCACGGTGTCGGTGGATGGCCAGTCCGGGCTCCATGACTGCGCTTCTCCCCTGGCTTGCCCTGCGGCCACGGCCGATTTGAGCACCCGGTGGGGGGCGTCGGGCCACCCCAGCCCGAACGCCGTCGTCAGGACGGTGTCATCGGCGCCGGAACGGATCAGGGCGTCCACGTAGTCGTGGTGGGCGCCACACTCAGTGGCGGCGATGAATCGGGTCCCGATCCGCACAGCGTCTGCTCCCGCCACCAGCGCCGCGGCCATAGCCCGGCCCGAGCCGATACCGCCAGCCGCGACCAACGGAAGCTCGACCGACTCTCGGACCTCTTCCACCAGAGCCATGAGCCCGACAGTCCCGCGTACGTGCCCGCCGGCCTCGATCCCCTGGGCCACGATCAGATCACAGCCGGCATCGGCAGCGGCTGCGGCCTCCTCGGTCGAACCGACCTGCCACCCGGCCAGGGCCCCTCCTTCATGCACGGAGGCCACCAGACCTGCATCCGGGCTTCCCCAGAAGAACTCGACGTAGGGACTGCGAGCCGCGGCATCCTCGACGGCCGGCCGGTCCAGGAAGGGGACCAGGAAGTTGACACCTACGGCCAACCCCGCGGGAACGGTGTCCAGTTGGGCGGCCAGAGCCCGGGCGCCACCAGCCCCGCTGAGCATCCCCAGGCCCCCGGCCCGGGCCACAGCCACGGCCAGATCGGAAGAGGCCAGCCCACCCATACCCGCCTGCTGCATGGGGTGGCGGCAACCCAGAAGCTCGGTGAAGGGCGTCTTGATCGTCACCTTCCTATCCTTCCCCAACGAGGCCCCGATCGGGCGCCGAACACGCTCCGCCAGGTCCAGAGCCTCCCTTCGGTCGGCAGCCGCAGGCACCACCAGGAACTCCTTCCACCCCATCTTGCCACCGCGTCGCTGGAGCGGATGCAGTCCCGGAGGGTGCCGCCGCCCACGTAGACTCTGTGCGAGCATCCGACCGTTGCCCCTGCCAGTCAGGGTGTCCGTCGTGGCCTCCGAGTGCGGCACAACGACGTGCGCTCGTCATCCACATGATTCAGGATGTCATCCCGGCATCGATGCCCGACCACCTGTTTCCGCCGAGTGCCCCGTGAGTTGTTCCGCGGCCGGGCTCCAATAGGTGATCCGACGTTGACGTTCTATTAACCGTTGAACTGCTGCCTGCCCAGGGGTCCAACTCCCCGCTCAAGTCCCCCGCCAGGTCCATCTGCGTCGGCTGTCTCGGCCGCGCCGTCCCCGGCTACCGGCCCTCGACTCTCGGCCTACTCTCCGACCGCCGCGTCAGAAGGCGCGAGGGGTGCGCAAGCGAGCGCCACCAGAGCTGCGCGCCGGCTTGACAGGTCGCGCATCCGACAGTTCGGCGGCGCCGCCAGGTGGAGGCCGGCGTCGGTCAACTCCGGTCAGCCTCGAGCACACGATGCGCCGAGAGCACGATCCCGGGCGCTCCACCCGGGCGCGTCGCCCTCTGGCCAGTAATCACCGGTGCGGGGCTCCTGGGTGTATCCGACAGGGGCGGGACGCCCGGCTCAGGCAGCCGTAGGTGCGCATTCCTCCGTGCTACATCCGCCGACCAGCGTCCAGGTACCGGGCCGGATCGGCGTCGAACGCTTCGGCGCAACCCGGCGCGCAGAAGAAATAGTTCCGCCCGTCATAACTGCGCACGGCTGCGGCCGTAGCGGGATCAACGCTCATCCCGCAGACTGGATCAGTGACCATGGGTGATTCCCCCATCTCTTCGGTGTCTGTGTGGCCGGCGCCGCCAGGACCGGCATAGCGGTCCGGATTGGCGTCGAAGCGCTCGGCGCAGTGGTCCGAACAGAACCAGTAGCTCTTCCCGTGGTGGGTCCGGTTAGCTGGAGCGGTGGCGGTGCGGACCTGCATACCGCAGATGGGGTCGATGGCGTAACCGGACCCACCGCCGAGGCGCTCCTGGTTGCGATACAGCCGGTACAAGCCGGCGAAGACCCCCAGGAAGATGATGTTGAGAAAGCTCGTGTAGTTCCAGTGGAAGGCCGTGGATACGATCTGGGTGGGCCGGTGGTGGGGTACGAGGTCGGTCCCGGAGAAGATCCCCTGGACGATGAGGCCCGCTCCGGCCATGACGGCCCAGAACAGTCCCACCAGGCGAAGCGTTAGCGCCCCGCCGTAGTAGCGGCGGTAGATGAGCACGAGAGGGGCGGCAATGAGATCGGCGAAGATGAAGCTGATCACCCCGCCAAAGCCAATCCCGCCCTTCCAGAGCGCCGCGGCCATAGGAACGTTTCCGATCGAGCAGACGAAGGACAAGAAGGCGATGATCGGGCCGACCAGGGCATTCTCAACGGATGTCCACACTCCGTGTCCGTGGATGAACACGGCGTTCCACAGCCAGTTCGGCACGAGCGTGGCCAGGAGCCCGGCCACCACGTAGCCGATAGCCATCTCTTTCCGCAGCATGGTCAGATCGGCCATGGTGTAAGCCGCCGCGTCCGCCCAGGCGGCGCGCGAGCCGAGCTTCTGGTGCCAGGGCTGGCGGTCCTGGCTGACCCCACTCATGGCGGCGTGGTCGTGACCGCTGGCCGCCGAAGCGGTGAGCCGCTCTCGAGCTGCCTCGACCATGCCCGAGCGCACTACCAACCCGCCCAAGAGTGCCAGCATGACGATCATGATCGGGCCACCGAGGAACTCGGCGGCCATGAACTGCCAGCCCATCAGGATGACCAACACGATGCCGAGCTCAATCACCAAGTTGGTGGAGGCGAACATGAACACCATGGCCGAGGTGAAATCGGCACCCTTCTGGAACAGCGACTTGGCCATGGCCGAGGCCGCGTAGGAACAGGACGACGAGACCATCCCGAACCCGCTGGCCCTGACCACGGCTGCCGGACGATGGTTGCCCAGCGAGCGCTCCATCTGCTCACGTGATACGAAGGCCTGGACGGCTCCCGACAGGCCGAAACCGAGCACGAGCGGCCAGAGGGTCTCCCAGAACATGAAGAATCCCTCGCGAAGGGATCGCCCTATGTCGCCAAAGGCTCCCACCACGGTGGCGCCGAGGAGCCCGTCAACCATGGTCCGCGCTCATGAACGGACCAGACGCTCGATGGCCTCCCGGGCTTCCACGACCTTGGCATCGGCGTCGGGCCCGCCCAGGGCGACAGCCTCGCGTACGCAGCCCTCGAGGTGATCACCGAGCAGGACGAGAGCCACCGACTCCAACGCCCGGCTGGCGGCGGAGATCTGGGTGAGCACGTCGATGCAGTAGGCGTCTTGGCTCACCATGCGCTGCAAGCCCCTGACTTGGCCCTCGATGCGCCGGAGCCGGCGCAGAACCAGGTCCTTGTCATCGGTGTAGCCCGCCATTCGAGCCTCCTCCGCGCCAAGCGTATACCCCCACTGGGTATCCGCCGACTGACCATATTGAGAGCCGGTGGTGACCTTCGGCCCTGGCGATCGGGCCCCCGTCGGGTCACGCTGTACTCATCCGGTCGCCCGGGCGGGTCAGCGGCCGCCTCGGAGGTGGTCAAGACATGATGTGGTACTGGAGCAACGGGGGGTCGCACTGGTGGGCCTGGTTGTTCTCTGGCGTCGGAATGATTGTGTTCTGGGGCCTGGTCATCTGGCTGATCGCCAGCCTGGCGCGGTGGAACAGCCCTCGGCGGGGATCGGCTCCCGGCCCCGATACCGAGACCCCTGAGGCACTCCTACAGCGGCGCTTTGCCGCTGGCGAGATCGATGCGGACGAGTACCCACCGTGGCCACGCAAATCGAGGCGCACGCAGCGGTAACGGTCCTCGAGTAAGGGTATGACCGGGTCCCAGGACGCCAGGTCTTCGGTGATGCCATGTACGAAGATCAGCGGGTCCCCGGTGCCAGACTCCTCCCAGTTGATCATCACCAGGAGCCTCTCACGAATGCTCCAGCAAGGCCGTGGCCAGCGGCTCGAGTACCCCAGGGTCCAAGGGGGGCCGGAGATAGACAATGGCCAGCTCGACGCCGACCTCGGCTAGTGCGGCAGCCTGCTCGGCGGTGGCATGGGGATCGCCGGCAAATATGACGTGGCTGGAGAGGAGGACCTCTTTCGGGTCGCGGCCGAGGTCCGCGCAGTGCTGATGCAGGATGTCGCGCTTGCGAGCGAACTCCTCCGGTGTGCCGCCCAGGAAGTTCCAGTGCTGGGCGAATCGGGCGGCGGTGCGTAGCGTCCTTCTCTCACCGCTCCCGCCGATGCAGATCGGCGGGTGGGGCCGCTGGAGCGGCTTGGGTTCGTTGCGGGCATCGGTGAGTTGGTAGTAGTGACCTCTGAAGGTCGTCGTCTCGTGCGTCAGTAGCCCGACGATAACCTCGCAAGCCTCCTCGAGGCGGTCGCTGCGCTGGGTCGGCGTGCCGAGCTCGATCCCGTAGGCCCCCGACTCCTCCTGGTTCCATCCGGCCCCGATGCCGAGCTCCAGACGACCCCCGGAGACGATGTCGAGAGTGGTTGCCATGTTGGCGAGGATGGCCGGGTGGCGATAATGGATGCCGGTCACCAGAGTCCCCATGCGCAGGCGGGTCGTCGCCTGCGCCAGCGCCGTTAGGGTGGTCCAGCCCTCCATGCACGGTCCGGTGCTGTCAGAAAAGATCGGGTAGAAGTGATCGAAGGTCCAGCCGGACTCGAACAGCTCGATGCCGTCGGCCTCCTTCCATACGGCGAGCATGTCGATCCAGGTCGTATCCTGCGGTGAGGTCTTGAAGGCGAAGCGCATAGCCCCAGGCTACGTCCAGCCTGTGCACAGCCCCCTCTCGGCCGTGACTTTGAGGTATCCGGCCGAGCCGGGCCGGCTGTCCAAGCGCTCCCAGGGCTCGCCGCCAGGCGGCTGGACAACGATTCGTCGCCCGCAGTCTTGATCGAGCAGAGGATCGCCGAGCTCGAACTGCGCTACGGCTCTTGATCTCCGATCTGTGCCCCCGAGGGACACCCGAGCTCTCCGCGACTGGCGATAGCGGCCCGTCCGACTGACCAGGTCTGGCAGCGGGTACATCTGTGGATCGTCACCGCGGGAACACAGTCGTTCAGAGCCCCAAGCGTTCCGAACGCCGTTCAGACCGCCCGAACTACGAGGTGCGGACGGCTGACACACCAGCGTCCCTACAGAGGTCGCCCAAGACCACAGAGAGATCGAGCACCTATCCCGTCCCAGTCCCGGCGTGTTGCACCCCCCGTAGGAGGTCAGTGAGCCTGGCCATCAAGGCCCGCTGTCGTGATCGAATCATCGGGGAAGCTTCGGCGACGACGTTCGTCGCACACCGAGATCGAGTACTCCGCATAGAAGGTCTCTCTCCCCCTTCGCTGGGCGGCGCGGTGCTCGGGGTCGTCTCGCCAGGCTTCCTGATGCTCGGTGGTGTCGAAGACAATGATCGAGATGCGCTCGCCGTCATCGGCAGTGAAGGTCTTGAAGTCGATGAATCCGGGCATGGCGCGGGCCCGAGTCTCCATGCGGATGGCCAACTCGCTGTATCCATTGGCCTCGGCGTCCGGCCGGAGGCGGGAACGAAAGGCGGTGATGATCGGCTGGATGGCGCCAGGATCCATCCCTCCAGCTTGCCCGATGAGGCTGCCAGTCAGGTGGGTCGCCCCAACCCGGCGTGGGAGGACACCCCGGCCTGGGCCCGAGGCGACCGCCGGGCGGTCGTATTCGGGTTCGTGATCGACCATCCCGACGGCGCTATCGTCGTTGACACCGGGGTGGGGCGGGGCAACGACTTCATCGATCGGGCCTACTTGCCCACGGTGTGGGACCTCGACGAAGTCCTGGCCAAAGCCGGGATCGACCCCACCTCGGTGGCGGCGGTGGTGAACAGCCATCTTCATTTCGACCACTGCGGTCAGAACCCGACCTATTACGGAACCACGGTCCCGGTCTTCGTCCAGGCGGATGAGGTGGCATCGGCCCGAGAGCCGTACTACACGGTCACCGAGTGGGCTGAGATTCCCCCCGCCCAGCTGCGGGCGGTCCGGGGCGACGAGGTCATCGCCGAAGGAGTCCGAATCCTTTCCACCCCCGGGCATACCCGGGGCCACCAGTCGGTGGTCGTGGAAGCCGGCGATGGGATCGTAGTGCTGGCCGCCCAAGCCGTCTGGGACATCGCTGAGTT
>DATLUK010000069.1:0-7802 GCA_035533195.1 Acidimicrobiales bacterium
CGTCGGCGGGGTCGGGGAAGACGTCGTGGATGGCGAGGCGGCCGCCGATGGTCACCCGGGGCACCCAGGAGCGGTAGTCGGCCCAGGCCGGCTCAGAGCCGTGCCCTCCGTCTATGAACAGCAGCGACAGGGGTGTCGCCCAGTACCGGGCCACGGTGGCCGAGTCGCCCAGCACGGCCACCACCACATCCTCCAGCCCGGAGTCGACCATGGTGCGCCGGAAGGTGGGCAGGGTGTCCATGCGGCCCGTAGTCGAATCGACCAGGGACGTGTCGTGGTGCTCCCAGCCGGCCTGGTTCTCCTCCGAACCCCGGTGGTGGTCGACGGTGAAGAGAACGCTGCCGGCCTCCCGGGCCGCCGCTCCCAGGTAGACGGAGGACTTACCGCAGTAGGTGCCCACCTCCAGCAGCGGGCCCAGACCGGTGCCGGCGGCCCGGAGCCCGGCCCGGTGCAGGGCCAGCCCCTCGTCATCGGGCATGAAGCCCTTGGTTCGGCGGGCCACCTCGAGCAGGCGTGGGTCCATGGTCCTGACTACGTCCATGGCTCTGACTATCAGATGGGGCCGGGCACATGGGGCGGGCCGGGTGCGCCTCCCGTAGCCTGCCGGAGCCATGACTCTGTTCGACCAGACCGACTCGGGCCCGGCGCCGCCCCGCACCGTCAGCCTGGTCCGCCTGTCATCTGAGTTGGCCCGCTCGGTCGCCTTGCTCGGCCGGGTGTCGGTGGAAGGAGAGGTCGTCAACCCCAAGACATACGGGGGGGGTCGGACCTATTTCACCCTCAAGGACCGCAACGCTCAGATGACCGTCACCGTGCCGGGCAGCCGGGCCCGCTGGTGCCACGCCGTCAACGGGGAGCGGGTGTTGGTCACGGGCGCGGTCAACTATGCCCCGGAGCGGGGCCAGATCCTCCTCACCGCCGAGGAAGTCAGTCCGGTGGGGGCGGGGGCCATAGCCGCCCTCCTGGCCGCGGTCCGGGCCCGCCTGGTGGCCGACGGCCTGACCGATCGGCCCCGCCGCCCAATCCCGATGCTGCCCAGGAAGGTGGGTGTGGTCTGTGGCGCCGAGGCGGCCGTGCGGGCAGACATCGAATCGGTGGTGGCCACCCGCATGCCGGGTTATCCGATGCGCTTCATGGAGGTCCCGGTGTCGGGCCCGGGGGCGTCAGAGGCCATCATCGAAGGCCTGCGGCGCATCTGCGCCGACCCCGAGGTGGACGTGGTTGTCCTGGCCAGGGGCGGGGGTGACGCCGCCCAGCTGCTGCCCTTCAGCGACGAGTCGCTGTGCCGAGCTATCTGTGCGGCAACGGTGCCGGTGGTGGTGGCGATCGGCCATGAAGGCGACCGGCCCCTCTGTGATGAGGTGGCCGACCTGCGCTGCGCCACCCCGTCGCTGGCCGCCGCCGCCGTGATCCCGTCCCGGGCGGAGCTCGACGGCCGCCTGGACGTCCTGCTGGACCGGGCCTGGAACACCTGGGCGACCCGGCTGGCGGCGGTGGACCGACGGCTGGCCGAGGCCGAGCCGATGGGAGCTCTGGAAGCCGGCTGGAAGGCGGCCGAGGCCCGCCTGGTCCGGGGCCGGGACCGCTTGAGCCTGGTCGACCCCTCCCGCCGGGTGGCCGAGTCCCGCCGCCTGTTGGAGCGGATCGACCTGACCTCGGGCCTCACCCACCATCTGGTGCGGGCGGCGGGCCAGCTCCGCGACCGGGGCCGCACCCTGGAGGCCCTCGACCCGGCCCGGGTCCTGGCTCGGGGCTATGCCGTGGTCCGCACGGCCGATGGGCGGGTGCTGCGCGAGGCCGGCTGCACCCGGACCGGGGAGCGACTGGACGTGGTGCTGGCTTCCGGCCGCCTGGCCGTCGAGGTGAGCGAGACCATCCCCGACGCCGCCGGGAGCGCCCGGTGAGCCCCGAAGACGCCGCCGGCGATGAGCTGGCGGACCTGAGCTTCGAGGCGCTGCTGGAGAAACTGGAGTCCCTGGTGGCCCAACTCTCCTCCGGCGAAGTTGGCATCGAAGCCTCCGCCGATCTCTATGAACAGGCCGGCCTGGTCTACGCCGAGGCCAAGGGCCGCCTCGATGCCGTGCAGGCCCGGATCGACGCCCTGCGGATCGACCCGCCCAAGCAGATCCCGCCGACATAGGGCGGGGCTGGTCCGGGCGGTGCCGGCCGGCTGGACGGCCCGCCCGTCAGAAGGCGTCGCGGATGACGTCGGCCTGGCGCAGGGCGAAGGCGGTGTTGACGTCGAGCCGCTCCAGGATCTGATCCAGGGTCTTCTGGCTGGAGCGGAGCGGATGGGTGGCGAAGAATGACCGGATATCGGCCACCAACTCGGGCCGGCACAGGTTCACCAGCCCGTCGAGCATCCGCACCACCGAGTTCTGCGGTACCCGCTCGGTGAAGCCATCCCAGTCCGCCTTGAGCATCTCCCAGGCCATCGGCCCGGCGGCCCGGTTGGATAGAGCCACCGACACCAGGAAGGGGGCATTCTGGGTCCTGACCTCGCCCCCCAGGGCCATCTCCACCGTCCGGCGCAGGAGGGCCTCGTGTCGGAAGGCGGCCAGGGAGTAGAGGTATCGGACCTCCTCCTGAGGGGTGGCCGGGTGGCGGTAGCGGTCGAGGAGCTGCTCGTACTCCTCGGCGCCGCCCACCCTCGCCACGATGCCGGCCAGGGCCCCGGCCAGGTCGGCGTCGGCGGCCGAGCGGTCCCGGAGCAGGTGGGCGTGCAGGGCGGTGGCCCTCTGGCGCACCTCCGCATCGGCGCCGGTCGTGCCCAGGGCCGACAGCAGGGTCGAGCGCAGGGTGCCCCGGGTAGCCGGCTCTCCCGGGGCGGCCTTCCAGCCCGTCTCGGCAAAGGCAGGCGAGAACACCGAGCGCAGGTATTCCTCCACCGCCGCCCTTCCGGCCTCATCGGCCACCCGGTGGATGAAGTCCAAGGCGCCGGCGGCCAGTGACCAGACGGCGGGATCCTCATCGCCGCGGAGCAACCGGACCAGCTCGGCAAAGTCGGTCAGCTCGCCTTGGCCCGACAGCGCCGCCGCCCAGGTGTCCGAGACCAGGTTGAACAGTTCCAGCGCATCCAGCCGGCCCAGGTCGGCGCGCAGGGCGCCGGCCAGGCCGCCGTCGTAGCGGACCCGGTAGAAGCCCGATCCTCCGGCGTTGGCCACCACCCACTCCGGCTTGCCTCCCAGATCGACGGTCTCGCTCCGATCGGTGAGAAGGAGGCGGTGGGTCTTCTCCACCCCATCGATGCCGGCCCGGAGCAAGAGCGGGACGGACCAGGTGGTGGGGTCCTCCTGGCTCGACGCCCCCGAGAGCCTGAACCGGCGCTGCTCGAGGTGGAGGCGGCCATCGGCGGCGTCGTTGACCGACACCAGCGGGTAGCCGGCCTGGAAGATCCAGCTGTCCATTATCGAGCGCACCGGTTGGTCGGTGGCGGTCTCGATGCCGTCCCAGAGGTCGGTCGTCTCGGCATTGCCGTAGGCGTGGGTCTCCAGGTAGAGGCGGATGCCCTTGCGGAACTCCTCAGCACCGAGGTAGCGCTCGAGCATCCGCAGAACGGCGGCGCCCTTTTCATAGGTGAGGACGTCGAACATCCCCTCGGCCTCTTCGGGCCGGCCCACGGGGAACTCGATGGGCCGGGTGGATTCGAGGGCGTCCACAGACATGGCCGTGCCCCGGCTGAGGCCGAAGGTGACCCAGCGGTTCCAGTCCGGACGGAAGTCGTCCACGCTCAACATCTCCATGAGAGTGGCGAAGGCCTCGTTCAGCCACAGGCCGTTCCACCAGCGCATGGTGACCAGATCCCCGAACCACATGTGGGCGATCTCATGGGACACGACGTCGGCCACGCGCTCGCGGTCGACCTGGGAAGCCGTAGCCGGGTCGATGAGCAAAAGCTGCTCCCGGAAGGTCACCGCTCCCAGGTTCTCCATGGCCCCGGCGGCAAAGTCGGGCAGAGCGATGAGGTCGAGCTTGTCCCCCGGGTAGTCGATGTTGAACCAGGCGGAAAAGAAGCGCAGGGCGTGGGCCCCGATCTCCTCGGCAAAACCGCACAGGTCCTGCTTTCCGGGCACGTGGACGATGCGCAGGGCAACGCCGTCCACGTCGATGGGGTCGGTGGCCTCCAGCGGGCCGACCACGAAGGCGACGAGATAGGTGGACATGACCATGGTGTCGGCAAAGCGCACCGCCACCCGGCCGTCGGGCTGTTCGGCGCGTTCGGCCTCGGCGCAGTTGGAGAAGGCGGCCAGTGACGGGTCGATGATCAGGGTGATCCCGAAGACGGCCTTGCGGTCCGGCTCGTCCCAGCACGGGAAGGCCCGGCGGGCATCGGTGGCCTCGAACTGGGTGGTGGCTATGACCCGCTCGGCACCATCGGCATCCTTGAACGTGCTCCGGTAGAAGCCGCGCAGCTTGTCATTGATGGTGCCGGAGAAGTCGATTTCCAGCTCCCACCGTCCGGCGGGAAGGACCTCTTCCAGATCGATGATCAAGCGCTCCTCGGTCGCATCGAAGGAGAACGAGGCCGTTCGCACTTCATCGGCGGCGGACCGGAGGGAGACGGCGGACACCTCCAACTCGGCGGCGTTGAGGGCGATGCGCCGGGTCGGCTCTTTGACCTCGATGGCGATCCTCTCCCGGCCGGTGAAAGTCGCTCGTTCCAGGTCGGGCGAAATCTCCAGGTCGTAGCGCTCGGGCTCGACGTGACTCGGGAGTCGGTATTCGGGTGGGTCCGCCATGGGGGGCCACGCTAACGAACCGGGGGCGGTTACTTTCAATGCATGACCGCTCTCAGTGCCTCGGGCTTCGATGTGGTGGCTCTGGGCTCGGCCATCGTGGACCTTCTGGTGCCGGTGCCACCACAGACGGTGGCCGAAGCCGGCTTGGAGGCCGGCACGATGACCCTCATCGACGCTACTGAGGCCGAGCGGCTGTGGGGCCACTTCGGTACCGCCGGCCAGGTGGTGGCGGGCGGATCGGCGGCCAACACCGCAGTGGGGGTGGCGGCCCTGGGCCGGCGCGCGGCCCTGGTGGGCCGGGTCGGCGGGGATGCTCTGGGTTCGGCTTACGCCGAGGATCTTGTCCGAGCCGGAGTCAGCTTTGGCGCCGCGGGCGGGCCGGCCGCCTTATCCGAAGCCGGCCGTGGAGGCACCGGCCGCTGCTACATCATCGTCACGCCCGATGGACAGCGGACCATGCGCACCTATCTGGGCACCGCTCCGGACATCGCCCCGGAGGCGGTGGAGGCGATCCTGGAGGGCGGAGCGGCCTTCGTCTACCTGGAGGGCTACCTCTGGGACGCCCCGGCCGCCTCGGCCGCCGTGCAGCGCGCCATCGACGCCGCCCCCGCCGCCGGGGCCCGTCGGGCCCTGACCCTGTCCGATCCCGGCTGTGTGGAGCGGAACCGGGACGGCTTCCTGGAGCTGATCGGCGCCGGAGCCGTGGACGTCCTGTTCGCCAACGAGTCCGAGATCACCGGCCTGTGGGGAACCGCCGACTTCGACCGGGCGGTGGCCGAGACCCGGGCCCACTGTCCGCTGGCGGCCCTGACCCGCGGGGCCGAGGGGTCGGTGGTGGTCACACCAGGCGACACTCTGGTGGTGCCGGCCGCTCCCGCCCGGGTGGTGGACACAACCGGAGCCGGGGACCTCTACGCCGCCGGCTTCCTGACCGGGCTGGCCGCCGGCCTGGACCTCAAGGCGTGCGCGGCACTGGCCGGCCTGGCCGCGGCTGACATCATCTCCGACTACGGGGCTCGTCCCCACAGCGACATCCGGGCCGGGGCCCGCTCCGAAGGACTCCTGACATGACCGATCCCTCCGTCGTCCCTTCCCCCGCCGGCGGCCGGCCCGAGGACGCCGGCCCGAACCCCTGGTTGGAGCGCCGGGTCCTCGGCTTCGCCCATCAGGGTGGGGCCCGGGAGGCGCCGTCCAGTACCCTCTTCGCCTTCCGCACCGCCGTGGACGCCGGGGCCACCGCCCTGGAGATGGACGTCCACGCCACTGCCGACGGCCATCTGGTCGTTTGTCACGACAGCACGGTGGACCGCACCACCGAGGGCAGCGGGCACATTGCCGATCTGAGCCTGGCCGAGGTCCAGTCCCTGGACAACGCCTACTGGTTCGTCCCGGGGGAGGTGGCCATGACCGATCGGCCCGAAGGGGAGTACGTATACCGGGGCCGGGCCCCCGATGACCCGGAGTTCCGCATCCCCACCCTGCGCTCCGTGCTCGAAGCCTTTCCCGGGGTCTTCTTGAACATGGACGTCAAGCAGACCGCTCCCGTGGTGCCCGCCTACGAGGAAGCTCTGGTACGGCTTCTGGATGAGTTCGGCCGCGCCGATGACGTCATCGTTGCCTCCTTCAACGATGCCTCCACCGCCACCGTGGCCCAGCTCCGGCCGCGGCTGGCCACCTCGGCCGGGACAGCCGACTCGGCCGTGTTCTGGCAGGCGTTCCGGTCGGGTTCGCCGCTGCCGCCCACCCGCCACCGGGCTCTGCAGATCCCCACCCACTTCGCCTCTACCCGGGTCGCATCGGCCGAGCTCATCGACGCCGCTCACGCAGCCGGTCTGGCCGTGCACTTCTGGACCATCGATGACCCCGCCGAGATGGAGGAGCTCATCGACCTGGGCGCCGACGGGGTGATGACCGACCGGCCGGCCGTGCTGGCCCCGATTCTCGAGCGGCGGGGCCTGGCCTACCGGCTCTGACCGGCGGTCATGAAGGCGATGGGGACGGCCGAGCCGGCGGCGTGGTCGAGGGAGGCGATGCGCCGGCCAGGCTGTACCGCCTCTTTGACGTCCCGCAGGCGGTCACCCAGAGCGGATGCCGTGCGGTCCAGGTCCGAGACCGTGAAAGCCAGGCCCCAGAACCGGGCCGGCCCTTCCGCCTTCGTCACCGGGGACCCGACTAACTCCAGGATGGCCTCTCCCAGGCGGAAGAAGACCTGGGTGGTGGGAGGCTGACCGGGCCGCCCGACGTCCCGGCGGCGGCGCTCGAAGATCCCGACCCGGCCCAGGGTCCCCACCGTCCGTTCCAGGTCGGGGGTCATCACCACCACGTGGTCGAGTGAGACGACGGCGTTGGGATGCTCGAGGGCGGCACCGTCCGGCGCCGGATCATCGATGACAAGGGTGGGCAGGCCGTCGATGCCGTCGATGCCGTCGGGGACCTCGGCGGCGGCCAGGGTCCAGTCGGTGATCCCGGCGCCCGGGGCCCCCAGGGTGAAGTCGAGGCCGCCCACCCGGCAGGCGCCGGCCTCGACGCTGAAGCCGAGATCGGCCCACAGTTCGGGCGGGTCGGAGATGCTGAGGCCCGCCAGGATGGCCACGGTTACCGGCTCAGTGGGAGATGGGCGAGCTCAGCCGCAGTTCGGCTTCTTACCGTGATTCGCCTTCTTCTTGGCGCGGAGCTTCCTCTTGACGGTACGGCGTGACATGGTCGAAGGGTACCCGTCCGGGGCCGCCGCCGGTCCGGTCGGCGCCGGGGTGGGCGCCGGATAGCGTGAGCGGCCGTGGCTTCCGAGCGTCTGGGCATCGTGGGACTGCCCAACTCGGGCAAGTCTTCGCTGTTCAACGCCCTCACAGGCGGGTCGGCCCTGGTGGCTTCCCATCCCTTTTCCACCACCGACACGACCGTGGGCGTGGCCCAGGTGGCCGACCACCGTCTCGATCAGTTGGCGGTGATGAGCAAGTCGAAGAAGGTCGTACACACCAGCGTCGAACTGGTGGACATAGCCGGGCTGGTGGCCGGGGCGGCCGGGGGCGAGGGACTGGGCAACCGCTTCCTGGCCGGGGTCCG
>DATLUK010000070.1:0-10901 GCA_035533195.1 Acidimicrobiales bacterium
TGCACTCGGCCGGCTCGCTGGCCCGGGCCACGGGGTATCTGCAGGAGGCGGGTATGGCCCGCCGGCCGTCTCAGCCGGGTGAGTCGTGAGGGGGACGGGGCTCGGCCCGGATGGCCCGGTTGAGCAGGCCTCTCTGGCCCGGCCGGCCGGACAGCACTCCGGCCAGAGCCGACAGCCGATGGTCGCGAGGCGCCCCCGGACCGAGGGGCACCAAGAAGCGCTTGCCTATCTCTTCGATGCGAAAGCCAGCCGCGTCCAACAAGGCGCACAGCCCGGCCGAGTTCACCCGCCACCATTCGTCCCACACCGGACGCAGACGGGCGGCCGGTACCCGGCGGGCGGCCACCTCCAGATAGGGGTCAACGGCTTCAATGAGCAGGAGGGTTCCTCGGCACACCGAGCGCATGGCCTCCAGGGCCCGGACAGGATCGCGCAGGTGCAGGAGGAGGGCCCCGCAGATGACCAGGTCGAAGGTACCGTCCACCGCCGGATCGAGGTCGTAGACGGAGCGACCGATCCGCCCAGCCCTGGAGCCGAGGGCCTCGGCCGCCTCCCTGAAGCCCGGGCCGCGTTCCGAGCCCCACTCGGCTATCCGCTCCGGCCCGGAGCGTCGGTGGTCGTAGGCCCAGTCGATTCTGGTCATGTCATCGAGATCCAGGGCCACCACCTCGGCCACGCCCCGGCGCTCCATCTCGAAGGCCCAGAAGCCGTCGAAGGTGCCGACGTCGAGGCCTCGAGCCCCCTTCAGTCCGGCCGGCCAGGGCACATGGCGGGGGGCGTCCCGGGTGTCGAAGTAGCCGGGTGTCGGCCCGGAGGGCAGGTCGATGGTGTGGTACCAGGTCCGACGGGGGGGTGTTGGGCTGGACGACACCGGGGGAGTGTAGGTAACCAGTGACCCGGATCCTGGCCCTCACCAACTTCTACCCCCCGTGGTCGGTGGGCGGGGACCGCTCGGCCGCCGATGTGTTGGAACGCCTGGCCCGAAGGGGCCATGAGGTGACCGTCCTCACCAGCGACTGGTCCGACCCGACCACCCGGGACGACTACCGGCCGGCGGCCGACGTGATCCGCGCCCTGCGCCTGTACTGGGACGACCACCGGGTGGTGGTGCCCCCCCGCCGTCGGCGGGCCTTTATGGAGTGGTGCAACCGGCGGGCGCTGGATGCAGCCCTGGCCCGGTCCCGTCCCCAGGTCGTCTGCGTCTGGACCATGGGCGCCCTGTCGATGGGCGTCCTCCACCGCCTCAGGGACACCGGTCTGCCCTTGGTCTACGCCGTGTGCAACGACTGGCTGGTGTGGGGCCCGGACCAGGATGCCTGGGTCACCGGTTGGGCGGACCGACCCCGCTCGGGACGGGTGGCGGCGGTCCTGACCGGCCTGCCGACCACCTTGCCCGACATCGGGGCCTCCGGCACCTTCCTGTTCGTCAGCGACTGGACCCGCCGGTACGCCGAGGAACGGAGCCGGTGGAGCTATCCCGATTCGGCCGTGGTCTACAGCGGCTATGAGGCCGAGGAATTCGGCCCGGCCGCATCGACCCCGGCCTCGACCCCGACCACGAACACAGCCGGTACGGAAGGTCGGCGGGGCTGGGGCGGCCGCCTCCTCTTCGTCGGCCGGTTGGACCCGGACAAGGGTCCGGTTACCGCCCTGGAGGCGCTGGCCCGGCTGCCGGGCGGATCCACCCTGACCGTGGTGGGACCCGGACATGCCGAGGACCGTCTGGCCCTGGTGGCCCGGGCGGCGGAGTTGGGCGTTGCCAGCGCTGTTCGGTTCGACCAGCGGCCCCGCTCCGAGTTGGCTCCGCTGTACCGGGAGGCCGATGTTCTGGTCTTCCCCAGCCGGTGGGAAGAGCCGTTCGGGCTCACTCCCCTCGAGGCGATGGCCTGCGGGACACCGGTGGTGGCGACCTGTCTCGGGGGCTCGGCGGAGTACCTGCATGACCGGCGCAACTGCTTATGTGTGCCACCTGAGGACCCGGTCGCCCTGGCTCAGGCCGTAACCGAGCTATCCGCCGACCCGGCCCTGCGGGGCCGTTTGCTCGGGGCCGGGCGGACCACGGCGGCCCAGCTGACGACCGAGGCGCTGGCCGACAGCTTCGAAGCCTGGCTGGAGGCGGCGGCGGGCGGCTTCGCCTCTGGCCGCCCCTCCCAGCGGCACCTGGAATTGCCTTAGTTCCAGGTCTTTCCTCCGTAGGCGCCCGGCGCCCGCCACCACTGCGGACCGGAGAGGACCGGGCCCAGCCGCCGCCGGGCACCAGATCGCAGACGGGACCGGTCGGCGCGGCCCGGTGCCGACGGAGCAGAAGCAGGGGCCCGGGGCGAGCGGTAGATCACCAAGTGGGACCGGTGATGGTAGAGCCGGTAGCGCAGGAGGCCGGCGGCTTCGGCGTGATCCATCAACGCCTTCAGAGGCAGCTGATGATGCAGATGGGTGTCGTGCGGGTCGGGCTCGAGGAAGTTGACCGCCACCAGATCCGCCGCCGCTTCCAGACGGTTGAGTAGGGCGAATGGATCATCGACATGCTCGATGACGTCGAAGGCGTAGGCGAGGTGGTAGCCCGGGTCGATCGTCTCGGTGTCGATGTCATAGACACGGGCATCGATGTGGCGCCGGCCCAGTCGCCAGCGGAGGTACCGGGTGCTCGGATTATCGAAGTCGGCGAAGTCGACGCGGTATCCCAACTCTCCCAGCCTCAATCCATCCGTCCCGATCCCGCAGCCGTAGTCCAACAACTTCGAGCCCGGGGGCGCGAAGCGGGCCACGTCGGTCCGATAGGGAATCTTCGTCTCCCAGGCGGCAAAGGCGGTCAGGTCGTACAGATAAGCCTGGCTGGTCCGGTAGAAGGAGGCCTCATCCGGGGCGGCGGCCAGCTCGTCCTCGATTACATGGGTGTGCCGGTGCAGCCGGTCGAGGTCGAATTCGTCACCGAGGTACGCCGCCAATTCCTCCACGTCCTGTTCCGCCGCCCATGCGTTGAGAAAGAAGGGAGCCAGCTGGCGGTGGTACCAGCGGTTGGCCTCGTCCCTGGCCTTCTGTCGTAACGGTGTGTCCGGGAGCCGGTCGGCCAGGGCGACCCACATCGGTGAAGGGGGCCTGGTGGCCAACGCCTCGATCGCCTTGGCCCGGAACCACGGCTCGAACCAGGCGTGCTTGGTCGTCATGCGCCGCTCGGCCCGGGCCGCTGTTTCGAAGCGGCGCCGGAGGCCGGACCAGTCGTAGCGGTGGTCGTGGAGGGTGAGAGCGCCGGGCTCGAACCACAGGCGCATGCCGGCCTGGTCGAGCCGCCAGCCCAGTTCGGTGTCCTCGTACAGGAAGGCGAAATCGGGATCGAACCCGCCGACCCGCTCGAACAACTGCCGCTTGAAAGAGGCGTTGGATGAGTAGAAGCGCGCCCACCCCGCCTCTTGGCCCTCGCTCAATCCGGCCAAGTCGAACTGGGTGCCCGACCACTCCAGCCACTGCTGAATCGGGCCCCGGGCCGAGTCCGGGTGCCAGCGCACCAGGCCGAGCACGGCGTCGGCCGGCGCCGGACGCCGGTTGTGGGCCTCAAGGTGGGCGGCCACCAGGTCGGGGGCCGCCATCATGTCGTCGCCCATGAGCAGGATGAGCGGCCGGCGGCTGTGGGCGATGCCCAGATTGCGGGCCACCCCGGGCCCGGCGTGGTCTTGATCGAGGAGGGTGACCGCTCCGGCGTGGTCGCCCAGGTCGGGGAACTGGTCCCGGCCGTCGGCCACCACGATGATCTCGAAGCCGGTCCGGCTCTGCGCGGCCAGAGCGTCGAGACAACGGCCCAACATCTCCCATCGGTGCCGGGTGGGGATCACCACGGCCAGGTCGGTGGCCCGAAAGGCAGTGCCGCTGCTCACTCCGCTCCGGGGACCGAGGGCCGCACCCCCGGCGGGGGATCCCCGTGGCCGAAGTACTCCACGGGCCGAGCGGGAGTCCCGACGGCCAGGGTGTAGGCGGGTACGTCATCGAGCACCAGCGAATGGGCGCCGATGACGGCTCGGCGGCCGACGTCGGCCACGATGGTGCACTTGCCCATCACCGTGACACCGTCCTCGATGCGGACGGGGCGGAAGGCGTAGCCCTGGGACAGCATCGGGACGTCCGGATCCCGGAAGCGGTGACGACCATCGACGATGGACAGGGACTGGCCGAAGACGCAGCCCGGGCCGATGACGATCGACGTCGAGCACTGGATGAGGGCGTGGGAGGTGAAGGTGCATCCGTCACCGATCTCCACCCGGCCGTCTCCGCTGATCTCACAGACAAAGCCCCGACGGAAGGTGACCCCTGAGCCGACTATGAAGGTGCCGGGTCCGGGGATGTCGAGGCTGAAGCCAGGCCCGAGGTACACCGGGCCCTGGAACTCGACCCGGCAGTGGCGGTGGGTGGCGCGCACTACCAGCTTGCGCCACTCGGACGCGCCTCGGGAGGCCCAGCGGTTGTGGGCGTACCAGGGGACCTCCCGCAGGCTGGATGGCCGGTACACGCCCTTACCGTGCCACAACTTCTCAGGCCGGCCACCAGGATGGCATGCTGACTGGGGATGAACCGGATTCGAGCGGGCCGGGGGCATCAGCGGTGGGAGACCGGGCGGCCGCTGACTTGAAACGCTCGCCGGCGGTGCTCAAGCGGGTTGGCCGCCCCCTCTTTCCGGCGGTCATGTTGGCAGCGTCGTTGTGGCCCGGGGCCAGCCTCCGCCGCCGCGCCGCTGCCCTGGGCGGCCTGCTCGGGCTGTGGTCCGTGGTCTATGCCCGCTACCGGCGCGAAGGAAAGGCCCAGACGGAGCGGGAGTGGGAACAGCTGCGGACCGCCCACGACGTCGCCTTCACCCTGCATTACAACCTGCGTGTTCCTACCATCGAGGAGGAGTTCGACCTCTGGGGCGATTACCACCGCCATCGCCATGAGATGCGCTACGACCTGGTGGCAGCCGAGGCCCGCCGCCACCTCCGCCCCGGCGCGGTCATCCTGGACGTCGGTTGCGGCTCGGTGCTGGTGGCGGACCGGCTGGCCGATGTAGCCGCCTTCTACATCGGACTCGACTTCGGCGGCCATCACATCGCCTATGCCGCCACCAAGCTGGCCGGCTCGCCATCCCGCCTGCGCCATGCTCTCCTGCGGGGAGATGGCGAGACCCTGCCGCTGGCTGACGCCAGCGTCGACGTGGTGGTCTTCAGCGAGGTGATCGAACACCTGATGCGCCCGGAGCGGGCGGTGTGGGAATTGGCCCGGGTGCTGCGCCCGGGGGGGATGGTGGTCCTCACCACCAACAATGCCTCCGAGGCTCCGCTGCGCACGCCGCTCAGCCATATGTTCGCCTGGGTGGAGAAGATGGTGGCGGCCGAGCGGCCCGGATTGATGTCGTTGCGGCCGTGGGTCTGGCCCGATCCGGTGGATCGCAGCTTGCTGGGCCTGCCCGATGATGCTCCCGACGTCTACCTTCCCCACACCCACCACATTCCCGCCCAGACCCAGGAACTCTTTGCCGCCGCTGGACTGTCTCCAGTGAGCTGGTCCACCTTTGAGTTCCCCCCGCCCCAGAGCGCGATGGCTTCCTGGCTCGACCGGCACGGGCCGGCGGGCCGTCGAGCCGTGGACGGCATCGAGGCTCTGTGCCGGGCCACACCGGGCCTGCGCCGGCTTGGCACCCACTTGTTCATGGTGTTCCGCCGGACAGTCGAGCCCCTGCCTCCCGGTCCGCCTCCGGGCATCTGGCCCGGACCCTTCTCGGCCTGAGCGGGCCGGGCGGCCACGGAGGCCACGGCCGCCGTGCGTCCCCCCCCGGATGTTCAGATGAAGAAGCTGCGGTAGCGGACCGAGGCCGACGCCAGGGTGGCCGTGTCGGCCAGATCGGCCGCCCAGGCGAGGATGAGGACCGGGACGCGGTTCCGGCGCCGGCACGGAAGCGGGTTGGTCACCGTGCGGTACCAGACATAGGGGAGGGTCATGGCCACCGCCACCGCGGCGCGCCGGGCCGATCCCGCCCGGGATGACAGCACCATCAACCCGACCAGGCCCAGTACCGAGATGGGGTGGCTCGGCTGGAGGAACAGGCCGGCCGGGTAGTACCGGCGCAGCCCAGGATGGCGAGCCACGTTGCGGACCAGGCCCCCGTGCCGGCGAATCTGGCGAAGGTAGGCGAGGTAATCGGAACGGTGGACCTGGCAATGGGCCAGGGCGGCTGGCTCGAAGACGAACCGGGCCCCCGCCTCCCGGGCCCTCCAGCCCAGGTCGACGTCCTCGCCCCAGACCGGGGCGCCGCCGACCGTGCCGAAGGACTCGTCGAAGCCGCCTAGCTCCTCCAGCAGGGAGCGGCGGTAGGCGATGTTGCAGGTTTCGTACCGACCGTGGTCCCGGTCCACCCAGACGAAGACAGCAAAGGGTCCCCGTCCGGCGGCCTGCTCGGGGAAAGGCAGGGTGGGACCCTGCACGATTCCTACTTCGGCGCCTCCGGCGCCGAGGGCGCGACCCGACCCGGTGGTGTTCCCGTTACCTGCGGCGAAGGCGCCGGCCAGCGTCTCGAGCCAGCCGGGTTGGGGAACGCAGTCGTCGTCGATGAAGGCGATCAGTTGTCCCGAGGCCCGGCGCCACCCGATGTTGCGGGCCGTGGCCGGGCCCGAGTTGACCGGCGTGCGCACCCGGTGGACGGTTGTCCCGGCGGTTGAGCCCGCGGCCCCGACTGTTCCCTCGTGCCGGCCCAGGAACTCCCAGGTTCCGTCGGTCGAGCAGTCGTCCACGACGATGACCTCGAAGCTCACCCCCTGTTGGGACTCGAGGGCATCGAGCAGGCGGGCCAACAGGTCACGACGGTTATAGGTCGGCACGACCACGCTGATGTTCGGGCCGTGGTCTGCCCCCCAGGCCGGTGGCGACAGCGGGCCCGCCGTCACAGCACCACCGATCGGTGTCTCACGCTGCCCGCCACCAGGGCGGCACCGGTAAGGGCATCCACAGCCAGATCGGCCGGCACGGACCACAGCGCCCGGCGTCGGGAAGCCTCGGTGGCCAGGCTCAGCCGACCCCGCCACAGGATCCAGGCCGCCAGGCCGCCAGCCGCCAATCGGCGGCGACCGAACAGGCCGGCGACCACGCCGGCATACAGGCCGATCCGCCAAGGCCCCCCCAGGAACCACCGCCCGACCAGGAAGGTCGTGCGCAGCTCCGGTATCTCCCGGACCAGGGCCGGGAAGGCCCCGGCCGCCCAGGCCCGTCGCAGGCTTTCGACCGGGTCGGCCGGAAAGACGTGGTGGCGCACGACCGCCTCTTCGCACACCTCGACCGGGCCGCCGCCGCGCCGGATCCGCCAGGCCAGGAGGGTGTCCTCCCCGAACCCGGTGCCGGCCAGCACCCGGCCGGGTCGGAAGCCGAAGCGGGCCCCGGCCCCGGGGTCGAATCCGCCGGCGGCCGCATAGGCGTCCCGGCGGAAGAAGACGTTGCAGGTGGCGTAGAGCCCGTCACGGCCGTCGGAGGCGAGCGTGCGCTCCAGCGGTCGGGGGTGGCCGTCGGGCCAGGTGGGCCCGGTCGCCAACACGGCTCCGCCGTCTATTGCCTCCAGGCCACACTCGAGCCACCGCGGCGACGGAACGCAGTCGGAGTCGGTGAAGGCCAGCACCGGCGCCCGGGCCGCCTCGACCCCCAGGCGACGGGCGCCTACGGCGCCGACCCCGGGGGTGCGGAGCAGCCGGACCGGGCGCCCGGCACTGGCATCGGCATCGGCCTCGGCCGCCGATCCGTCCACCGACCCGTCGTCGATGACGATCACCTCGAAGTCGGCCCGGGTCTGGGCCGCCAGCGCGTCCAGACACTGGCGCAGGAGCTGGCGGCGGTCGCGCACCGGGACGATGACACTTACGGCGGGAGCCGTCGGACCGACACAGCCGGCGGGGGTCCCCTGGTCGTTCATCCGCCCGGGGCCCGGGCCCAGGCCCAGGTGAAGAGCGTCCCGGCGCCGCGCACATCGAGCAGCTGCAGGCCGACCCGACCCAAGGAACGACGGACCCTGGCCACCGAGAGCGTCGTGCCGAGGAAGGCCGCCGCGTTGGTGTCCCGCTCCTGCCGGCTCAGCCCCGTGCGTTGGAGGAGGTCGAGCAGGCTGCGGCGCAGCCACCATCGCGTGGTCCCCGTGGTCGAGTTCCACTGGAACACGAGCAGACCGCCGGGCCGGAGCACTCGGGCGGCCTCGGCCAGGTACCCCTCGATCACCGACGGTCGCAGCACGTGTTGAAAGACGGTGAAGGAGAGGACCAGATCGGCGCTGGCGTCGGCCAGGGGACGAAGGGAGGTTCCGTCCCCCACCTGGAAGCTGACGTTGGGCCGAGCCACCAGCTCGTGGGCGCGACTCACCATCCCGACGGCCACGTCGATTCCGACCACCCGGTCGAACCGTTCCGACAGGGCGGCGCACACCCGTCCGAGACCGCTACCGATCTCAACGGCCAGTCCCCGCCCCAACGGCGGGGCGACACTCGGAGGGACCTCATCCAATGCCTCGGCCACGATGCGCCGTCCCGTCTCGAAGAAACGCACCATGTCCGGAGCGTCCCAGTCCACAGTGGTGTCCACGTACCAGGCGGCGTTGAGGGTGGCCCGTTCCTCCCAGTACTTCTTCATGGCGCGGACGTGGCGCGGTGCGCTCAACGCCGCCTGGCTCTCAGGTCCTCGAGGGCGGAGTCGGGGACATCCAGGTCCCCCGTCCCGATCCCGACCGACAGGTCCAGCTTGTAGGTGCCGTGGTGGTCCGAACCGCCCGTGACCGCCAGGCCGTGGGAACGGGCCAGGGCGGCCAGACCCTCCCGGTCCTCGGGCGAATAGCGCCCGTAGATGCACTCGACCCCGCCCAGGCCGAGCCCGGCCAGCTCTCCCAGGGTCGAGTCCAGTTCGGCCGGGGCCAGGCCCAGGCTGAGCGGATGGGCCACCACCGGCACCCCTCCCGAGGCCCGGCCGGCCGACATGGCCTCGGCCACGGTCAGCTTGCGCTTCTCCACGTAACCGGGCCGGCCTTTGCCCAGCCAGCGGTCGAAGGCGTCCTGGACCGAGGTGGCGGCGCCGTTGCGCACCAGCACGGCGGCCATATGGGGCCGGCCGGTCCCGATGCCGCCCGACTCGGCCTCCACCTCGTCCATGGTGATGGGCAGGCCCAGGGCCGCCAGCCGCTCGATGATGAAGGGGTTGCGGTCGTCCCTAGCCTCCTGGAGGCCGACCAGCATCGACGCCAGGGGGTCGCTGCCGGCCTCCACGAAGTAGGTGAGGAGGTGGAAGGTGCCGGAGGTCCTTTGGCAGGAGATTTCACAGCCGGGTACGACTTCGATGCCCAGTTCCGCCGCCCGCCGGCGGGCCTCGGGGATGCCGTCCAGGCGGTCGTGATCGGTGAGGGCGAAAGCCCGGCAGCCGGCGGCCGCGGCCAGCTCCGCTATCACGGCGGGATCGTCCGAACCGTCCGAAATAGTCGAATGGGTGTGCAGATCGATCATCGGGAGGACCCTAACTGTGTGAGAGAATGGCAGGGCATGAAGGACGCCTGCGGGGTCTTCGGTGTATACGCCCCGGGCATGCCGGTGGCCTTCCTCACCTTCGACGGGCTCTTTTCCCTCCAGCACCGGGGCCAGGAGTCGGCCGGGATGGCCGTTTCCGATGGGGACACCATCACCGTGGTCAAGGACATGGGCCTGGTCAGCAACGTTTTCGATGAGCGCACCCTCAAGCCCCTCCAGGGACATTTGGCCATCGGCCACACCCGCTACTCGACCACCGGCTCGTCCACCTGGCGCAATGCCCAGCCCGTCTACCGCTCGGTGGGCGAGGCCGGCTTCGCCCTGGGCCACAACGGAAACCTGACCAACACCGCCCAGCTCGCCAGCGAGGCCGGCATGCTGCCCGGCGTGGTGGCCAGCGACAGCGATCTGGTGGCCGAGCTCATCGAGGCCCGCTTCCCCCTGGATGAGAACTCCCATAGCGACGGCCGGGACCTGGAACGGGCGCTGCTGGAGGTCCTACCCATGCTGGAGGGCGCCTTCTCCTTCGTGCTCATGGACACCGCCCGCCTCATCGGCGTGCGCGACCCGCATGGCTTCCGCCCCCTGTGCCTGGGCCGCCTGGACGCCGGCTGGGTCCTGGCCTCCGAGAGCCCCGCCCTCGATGTCATCGGCGCCCACCTGGTCCGGGAGCTGGATCCGGGGGAGATGGTCATCATCGACGCCACCGGGGTCAGGACGGTCCAGCCCTTCCCGCCCGAGCGCATCGAGCCCCGGCTGTGCTCGTTCGAATTCGTCTACATCGCCCGGCCCGACACCATCCTCTACGGCAAGGAGGTGCACGGAGCCCGGGTCCGCATGGGCGAGCTGCTGGCCGAGCAATCCCCGGTGGAGGCGGACATGGTCATGGGCGTTCCCGAGTCGGGGGTGCCGGCGGCGGAGGGCTTCGCCAAGGCCAGCGGGATCCCCTACGGCCAGGGCCTGGTCAAGAACCGCTACATCGGGCGGACCTTCATCGCTCCCAATCAGGAGCTGAGGGCGGCCGGCGTGCGGCGCAAGTTCAACCCCATCCGGGACAACATCCGGGGCAAGCGGGTGGTGGTGGTGGACGATTCGGTGGTGCGGGGGACCAGCCAGAAGGCCATCACCAAGATGCTCCGGGACGCCGGGGCGGCCGAGGTCCACCTGCGGGTCTCCTCCCCGCCGTACCGGTGGCCCTGTTTCTACGGGGTGGACACCGGGACCCGGGCCGATCTTTTGGCCGCCAACCTGACCGTGCCCGAGATCGGCAGCTACCTGGGCGTGGACTCCATCGCCTATCTGTCCGAGGAGAACCTGATGAAGGCCATCGAGGCGCCCCGGGCCGGCTTCTGCACCGCCTGTGTCAGCGGGGAGTACCCCGTGGCCGTCCCGGTGACC
>DATLUK010000071.1:0-2019 GCA_035533195.1 Acidimicrobiales bacterium
GGCCTCGGGATAGGGATACCTCTCGGTCGCCAGCTGCTACGGACGCCGATCGATGGTGGTCCGACCCGGCCCCGTGCCTATCAAATCCTCTACCGCACCGCCTCGTCCCCGACCGGCTCCACCGCGGCCGCGGGCTGGGAACTATTGACGGTGCAGCGACCCTTCGTGGCCAGTGACTTGGATTATGCCGCTCGCCCGATGTCCGGATCGGTGCCTGACGGTGGCTCGGCCTTCACCAGAGACCGCTTGTATGCCTTCGCGGCGGGAGGGTTCCGGCTGATATCCGATCGTCAGCCGGGACCCCCCGGCTATGACCAGGACCTGCTGACCCAAATGCCTGAGCTTCAGTCGCGCCACCTGGCTTCGGACCTTGGGCGCTCAGAGATGGTGGCCGGTCACTCCTGTGAGCTGTACCGGTTCCTCGATCCTCCGTCGGGGGCGGTGGCGGTTCTGTCGGGTTCTGAGCACGATGACGTCTGCATGGACAGCCAGGGACTGGAGCTGGCCGAGACCTGGTACCTCAAGGGGAAGGCGGTGGAGACCCGCCAGGCGGCCACCATCACAGTCGGGGCGGTGAATCCGCCGATCTCACCAAGCGGATCCGCCAGCCTCCCGAGTGCCGCCGCCGCGGCCGCTCGGCCCGACCCCACGCCGAAGAGTTTCCTGCCCTCCCCACCGACACCGCCGGGCTTCCAGCGCGGCGAGCCTGAGGACGTGATTGAAAGCAACCCGCAGCAAGTCGGTCAGCTCGAAGCGGCCGAGGTGGTCTGGTATTTCGTCAAGGGCCCCGACGTCATCACCGTCGAGGCCGGGGAGAACGCTCCGGGCCAACTGCCGTGGGACAACGAAAAAACCGTAACCCGCTCGGTCCGACTGACCCGCCTGGGCGCAGCCCAGTCGGCCATACGCTCCGATGGAGCTGAGCTCCGGATCGATCTGGGCGATGGACAGTGGATCCGCATCCGAGGAACCGTCCCCCTGGCCGGGCTGGTCGTCTACGCCGACACCGTGGCCCCCCCGGCCTGAGTACCCCGGTGAGCTCCGGAGCCCACCGGCTGGAGGTCAGCCGTGGCTGGACTCCCGGCGCCGGGCCGGCCGGCTGGAGAGGGAGCGGATACGTCCGCCGAGGACGCCGAATCCTTCCGAGTACAGGATCAGGGCGATAAGCAGGGCGGCCAGCCCGAAGATGCGGGCCCAGGGGCTGTGGTGGACCGTATCCGTGACGGTCCCAGCCGTGACCAGAGACGATGACACCGTGCTGGGAGCAGGTGCGGTGGTCGGCGCCGCCGACGTCGTCGTTGTGGTGGTCGGCTTGGGGGCCGCCGAGGTGGCCGGCTTGGGGGCCGCCGAGGTGGCCGGCTTCGGAGCCGCGGAGGTGGTCGGCTTGGGGGCCGCCGAGGTGGCCGTGGCGGACAGAGGCCGTGTGGTCGGCACGGAAGAGGCCACTTCGGCGGCCACAGCCGGGCCGACCGGCCCCGCTAGCGCCCCGCCGGTCCCGAAAGCCAGGGCCGCGGTCAGGCCAAACGCGGTGAGGTGGCGCCGGCTGCTCACGACCGTACCCCCGCCGGCGCCCGCTTCTGCGCTGTCGTCCCGCTGCCGGCGCTCCCGGAACCGAGGTGCAGATTATCGGGGGTCGTCCCGAGGTACGACTCGACCACATGAGGGTCGTTGAGGACGTCGTGGGGCGTTCCGAAGGCGACCACGGTGCCTAGATCAAGGCCGACCATGTGATCGGCCAGGTCGTTAATGAGTGGGATGTCGTGTTCGATGATCAGCACGCTGCAGGACAACTGCTCGCGGATCCGCCGGATGAGCGGTCCCAGAGCCTCGGTTTCGCGCTGGGCGATGCCCGAGGAGGGCTCGTCCAAGAGCAGCACAGTCGGGCGATGGGCCAGCATGCAGGCCAACTCCACTATCCGACGCGACCCGGTGGAGAGTTCGGCTATGAACTTGTTGCGGAAGGCCACCAGGCCCATCAGTTCGACCAGGTCATCCACCTTCTCGGCCAGGGCATCCTCG